>VGTJ01000014.1 GCA_016874775.1 Deltaproteobacteria bacterium | reverse complement strand
TGCGCGGCATTACCCTGAACAAGACAGCCATGCGGACGGTCGAAGCGCGACTGGAGCGTCATCCCAAGTTGCCCAAGTGGGACATCTTCATCCGCCCCGCTACTCCTGACTGATATAGGGGGATTTTCTTTTCCAGAATTCGCCTTAGGAGCCGAGATATTGAAACGTTACCACTTGTCACTGTACAGAAAGACAAAACCCTAAGCCCGTACGTACGGCGAGGAACTCGGCGTCACTGGCAGGGTAAGCAGCTTGGGAGGGACTGATCCATGTTCCACACAATCGACGGTGCGCGCTGTTTTCAGGCGATGGTTTCGATGCGAGACGGCGTAAAATTGAATACCTTCGTCTTCCTCCCTGAGAGTGGCGGGCCGCAATACCCGGCGATCGTGCAGCGCACGCCCTACGGCATCACCTCACCTGAAGGGAAAAACATCACCGATCCGACCAAAGGCTGGCTGCCAAACCCTAACGATCCGCTGCGAGGTTCGATCTTACGCGGTTGGCGTGAGATCGTACGGCGTGGCTACGCTGCAGTCTATCAAGACACACGCGGACGTTATGGGTCTGAGGGTGAGGACCACGTTTATGGCGATGACGCCAACGATGGCTACGATACCCTCGAATGGATCGCGACTGAGCCGTGGACGAACCACCAGGTCGGTCTCTCGGGGTCGTCCGCAGGCGCAACCACCGCATTAGCGGCTGCCTCGCAAGGGCATCCAAGTGTACGATGCTTTTTTGCCCAGGTCGGCGGTTCGAGCATCTATGACGATGTGGTCTACGAAGGCCAATCGATCGAGATGGAACGCTTGTGGCTGTGGGTAGCCAGGAACATCCCCGGGCTTTCGGTCTCTCATCGTGAGGCAGTCATGCGGAAGTACAACCTCACTGCCGAGCAACTTGCGAGCATCGCCCAGTCAGCGCACGCCCGCTATCTGGCCCTCGACGCCGCACGTCAGGCCGATCCGCCGTTCATTGGTGCACCCGAGTGGATGCATCTGCCGCTGATTGGGTACCCCGACTGCTCGACCTGGCAACCATACCTTGACGAGATCCTCAGCCATCCGATGCCGGATGTCTTTCGTGCGCGCCACAACTTTCGCGCCACGATCAATGTCCCTGGATTTCATGTCACAACCTGGTTCGATATCTTCCTGACCAGTGTTATTGCGGCATTTCGCGAGATTCACGCACGCGTAGGCAAGCAACGTTTGTGGATTGGCCCCAACGGCCACTACTTCGTCTATGAACGTCAGTTCTGGCCGCGCGACCCCTACTTCGAGTGGTTTGACCACTGGCTGAAAGGCGAGCGCACCACGATCGTCGATGAACCCGCGGTGTTCTATGCACCATACGCGTGGGTGGCAGATCAGAAGAACTATCGCGCGAACGACTGGCAGCATGCTGAACAGTGGCCACCTGCGGGTGGAACGCAGCAGCGATTCTATTTGACCGGTGATGGTCGCCTCAGTGCCGACGGCCCGAGCGGAGAGGTGCGCAGTTACATCTACGATCCCAACAGACCGATGCCGACATCAGGTGGACGTAACATGCTGATCGAAGCTGGTCCACGAGACCAACGCCCGGTACAGACATTGCCAAACTACGGGTTGCAATATCAGGGTGAACGGCTCGCCAACCACCTTACGATTGCGGGCCCGGTGTCGGTGACGCTCCACGTTGAGTCGAACTGCCCGGATACCGACTTTGTCGCCAAGCTGATTGAAGTACAGCCCGATGGTTGCGCGATGTTGTTGATGGATAGCGTTGTGCGGGCCATGTGTCGGGAGATAGCAGCCGGGCCTCAACCCTTAGTGCCGGAGCACGTCTATGAGCTGACCATCGAACTCGGCGATATCTATCACACGTTTCCTGCGGGCAGCCGCGTGCAAGTAGACATCACCAGCAGTAACTTTCCTCGCCGGGCGCGCAATACCAATAGCGGCAACCTCCTCTTGGCCCTCGACACCAATGCCGATATCAGGGTCGCAACCAACGTCGTTCATCACAGTACCGTGTGGCCTTCTTTTATATCACTAAGAGTGATGATTTGATAATAACAGGAGACACCTGGCCGGTACCTACAAGCAATGCTCTAAGGGGTTTTGTCGACGACCTTATGGCCTAGTTCTGGGCCTGTCGAATGGATGAATAGACCAATAAGAACCATGAGAGTAAGTGTTTAAGTTCTATGCACCCACTTGCGGTGCACTAGTAGTTCACGGTGCAGTTCGCGTGCATTTGGACTGTCGTGATGAATTTAAGCAATAGAGTTCTTGTTGTTGGAGATAATGACTTAGCTGGGCTGACCACGGTCCGGTCTTTGGGTCGCGCCGGACTCGCAGTCCATCTTGTCGCCTGGTATCCGCACGCCATAACGCGCTCCTCGCGCTATGTGCACCAAATCCATGATTTTGGACACCCAGAGCGTGACCCGTGTAGCTTCGCGTCGAAAATCGTGGAATTGGTCGAACATACTCCGTTTGATCTCGTCATTCCTGTCGTTGACGCTGCGCTCATCCCCTTACTTGATGTCGCTGACACCGTGCGTCACCACTGCGCCCTGGCCGCACCAAACCGCTTTCAGTTTGAAATGACGCACAACAAGGGGAAAACGGTACGGTTCGCTCAGCGACTCGGTGTCGATACGCCCGCTACTACTGTCGTATCGCAACCTGAGCACTTACGGTGTATCGCCTGGCCAGAGCGCTTCCCCATTATTCTCAAACCCGCTTTAGGTGGGCGGGTGTACCGCGTGCGGTCTCATGCACAGGCTGAACAACGCATCGAGCGCATGCTGAAACGTGGGCCGGTGTTGGTGCAGGAATTTTGTCCAGGGTATGGTGTTGGCGTCGATATTCTCGGCAACCAGGGAAAAGTGCACACCGCGTTTCAGCATGTGCGCGTGCACGAACCGCCTGAAGGTGGCGTATCGAGTTATCGCAAGAGTGTCCCTCTGTCCGAGGAGTTGTTAGATATCGCGCGCCGCATGTGCCAGGCCATGCAATGGACCGGGCCATCCATGTTCGAATTCAAGATTGACCCGAAGTCTGGTCGTGCGGTCTTAATGGAAATCAACGGACGCTTGTGGGGATCTGTGGCCCTCGCCGTTGCTGCTGGGGTAGATATTCCCTCACTGCTCTATGACATGTCCGTAAAGCAGACGGCAACGGAAGTCTTCACATATCGCGTCCCCTGCTTTGCACGCAACACACTCCGTGACGTATTCTGGTTCTTCGCTAACCTCCGCACGCCCACGGATCACCCAGAGTTGCTGAAAGTGAGAGGGACGGCGCTCGCCCGTGAGATTGGCAATATCCTTCTGGGGAGAGAGCATCTCGACGCTGAGCAACTGAGTGACCCGTTGCCTGGTATCGTCAGCTGGAAGGAAGTCGGGCGGGAAGTGGGCGCGAGACTTCGCCACAAGTTGAGTAACGTGCGGTGCATTGGGATAGCCAAGCGTCTTGCCGCGCGCGTACGCGAGAAGGATCATGAACTGATGCGGCGGCTGCGCGCTAGCAGTTCCGCTCTCTTTCTCTGTCAGGGGAACATCAATCGTAGCGCATTTGCAGCTGAGAGGATGCAAATGAACCTGGCTGACAATAGCGATCTGCAACTCACTTCCGCAGGACTTATCCCAGAAGAGGGCCGTCGATCGTCGAAGTATTCGGTGACGATGGCTTCGATGTTTGGTGTCGACCTGTCGCGTCATCGTTCGCGCGCGGTGACGCTCGACCTGATCCACAATGCTGACGTTGTGTTCGTCATGGATCGAAACCAGCTTAGCCAGCTTCATGCGCTGGATACGACGGTGCTGGAGAAGACCGCCCTTCTCGGCGCGCTCGACCATGAGTCATCAGATTGGGAAATCGAAGACCCAGATGGCAAGGACTACGAAGCCTACTATCGCACCTATGCGAAGATCTGTCGTTGTGTTGATGCGTGGTTAGAGATTCGCCAGAGCGGGCAAGCTGAGTCCTAAATCGGACCACTGAACATTCGTACAGTTTGGGTAGCGTACGCTGTGCGCACGCTGCGCTTGTCAGCATTGATTCCCGTGCGCATGGCGCACGCTACAGTCGCTCCGGTGACAACTCGCAGCTCCAGCGGCGCGTCTTAACGCACAATGAGAAGTGCTGGACCGGGATGCAATGCCTGCAGACACGTATATGACAAAACTGGACTGAGACTTCCTTGTGCTGTCTGCGGGTCGACTTCTTGCGAAACTTGTGGTCTGGTGGCGCGGACAAAACTCAAGGAGTAGACCCCATGAACTATTTTCCGCTAACAACGGAGCAGCAGCAGTGGAAGGATCGAGTAGCAGACCTTGCCGCACTGGAAATCGGCCCGCGCGCGGCAGAGTATGATCGACTGGCACGTTATCCCAAAGAGTCGCTTGACGCACTGCGTGACGCTGGTCTATGGGCACTGCGCGTATCACGTGAGCTCGGCGGTCTCGGTGGCGATCTCGTCACTACGTGTTTGGTGGTGGAAGAAGTCGCAAAGAAGTGCCCGTCCACTGCCATGTGTTACAAGATGCATCTCGAGGCGACAGAGCTCGTGACGCGAATTCCTACACCGTATCAAGCGGAACGGTTTGTGAAACCACTCGCGCGGGGTGAGGTCTTCGCCACGATTGCGGGCGGAGAAACCGGTGGCGCAACGGGAACCGACTGGCGTCCAAACGCGATGGAGGTCTCGACCTGTCGTCAGGTGGATGGTGGATACCAATTGGATCATGTTCGCAAGTCGTACGTCACTTCGGCTGGCCATGCGACGCATTATCTCTTGCTCAGTCGTTTGGAAGGGCGGCCACCACAAGGAATGCCGGATTTTTTGATGGTCGAGCGCGCCCATATTGGGTGGGAAGTGGCAGGAGAGTGGAACGGTTTAGGCATGCGTGGCAACAGCAGTAGCCCGATGGTGTTTCACGGCGTGGTGCCGGGCGAACACCGCTTGGGGATTGGCCGCGAGAGCGAACCCGTCATCCCAAAGTATATGATGCCATTGCTGATTTTGACCTACGCAGCGGCATACCTTGGGATCGCCTCGGGCGCGTATGAACTCGGCTGTCAGGAAGCGACCAAGCGTTTCGCTAGTGGCGCACGTCGGCTTGATGCCCCAATCAATCAACGGCGATTTGCCGAGATGAGTGCACAGATCGAAGCCGCGCGTGCGCTCTTGCACGTCGCTGCCGCGATGGCCGATGCAGGCACAGCGCCGTCGATCGTGCCGTATGTGCAAGCAAAAGTCCTGTGTTCGGAGGCGGCCCTGCGTGTGACGCAGGATCTCATGACGATATTTGGCGGGACCGCGTTCGCTGCACGATTACCGTTCGAGCGCTATTTCCGTGACGCCCGTGCAGGTATGGTAATGGGGATGGCAAATGATCAAGCCTACGAACTGATCGCCAACATGTTGTTTCCCAAATCCTGAGGGTGACAGAGACACGTAATTGGAATCTCTCTTGGAGGGCAGGATTCGCCTACCCTCCAGCTCGAACAACTGAAGATGAACCGCTGCGGGTGGCACCTAAATCACACCACGTGAGATTGGTACATTGAGGGTCTTCACCAGTAGGCGATTTCTTGGAAAAAATATCCCGCAGTCTCTGGTGGCGGGCACAGCCCGCCCTACGTGGCTTTGCCGGTTCTGGGTAGGGCAGGCTGTGCCTGCCACTATCGGCAGAACATCAACATCTCAGGGATCCCCTTTTTCGGAAATCCCCCTAAGAGAGTATTCTTGTTGTTTCAGGCACTGCGCAACGTGGCGAGGTTCCCTCTCCCTGTTGTGACCAGTGACGCTACCCCAACCGTACGAATCTTCTGTGGTCCAATTAAAGCGCGCAGTTATCCTTTCAGCGCCACGATGCCATCACGCACCAGTTTGGCAATGGTCGCGTCGTCACACCCAAGACCGCGTAACACTTCGCTCGTATGAGCGCCAAGCTCCGGGGCCAACGTCGGTGGTCGCTTGGGCCCGGCATCGATAAAGACCGGACCACTGACAGTGGTGAGCTTGCCGCGCCCAGGATAGTCGAGGTTAACAAACGAGCCAGACGCACGCATTTGGGGATCCGCGACGACTTCTTCGAGTTTTGGCAGTGGCGCCCATTTGATATCAGCGTCCTTAAAGAGCACGCGCCACTCGTCCAGATCGCGAGTTTCAAACTGCCCTTGTAAAATCGCGAATAAGGCAGGTCCATTCTCTACCCGCGCCGCAGTCGTAGAAAACAGCGGGTTGAAGCCCAATTCTTCATAGCCAAGGGCGCGGCAAAGATTGGGGAATTCTTTGTCTGGATCAAGCAGGATGACGAGGAAGGCCCTCCGATCGCGGCTGAGATACCCTGCGGCAAGAGGGTTCGGTGGCGTTCCATCAGCGCTGCGCTGAGGAAACTCGGCATTGCAGAATTTGGCCTGGATGCCACACGCATTGGCCCAGGCGCCACTGGCCATGAGCGATGAACCCACCTTTACCCCTTTACCGGTACGTTCACGATGATAGAGCCCAAGCATGATCGCGCCAAAGAGCGATACAGAGGTCGGATGGTCGCCCATCGCAGGTCGAGGGCTTGCGGGCGTGCCATCTAAGCCCACCGCACTCATCATCAAGCCAGACCGTGCCCAGTAGGCCAGGGCATCGTACGCGGGTGCATCGGCATCATCCCCAGTGTCTCCGTAGCCCGTCAGGTGGGCATAGATGAGACGGTCATTTTCTGCGCGCAAGTGTTCCCACGTGAGCTGGAATTTTTCTAGCAACGGGTGCTGATAGTTGGTCACAAAGACATCTGCGGTTTTCACCAAGTGGAGGAGAATGTCTCTGCCTTGCGCAACACTGAGATCCAGGGCCACACTCTTCTTGTTGCGGCTGGTCAGCACCCAGGCCCAGTTCACATCCGAATGTGCGAACCCCGGCTGCGCCGCCATAAAACGGTACAGATCGCCGCCTTGTGGCCGTTCGACCTTTATCACCTCCGCGCCAAAATCCGACATGATTGTTGCGGATGCGGGTCCGGCAACATAGGTCCCGCAATCGATCACTCGTAGCCCAGAAAGAACTCCGTTTTGCATAAGAGACTCCCCTTTGGTGTTGTCACGCATATGTGTCGGTGTATTCTGCCAGCAATTGAGCAGCCCGCCAAGAATGTACGATTCCTATTTCTGCAAAACACGCAGGCAGGTTTCGCAGAATTGAGAAAAAAACAGGAGCTTCTCCGGCAGCAGTGCAGTACAGACGCGGCATTGCTTGTGCTATGCAGGTCATAAGTTATTGATAATCACACGAGGTCTCACGAACTATGGCAATGACAGCCACGCAGAAAAACGAGTCACCATTGTGGCAGCGTATTTTGGTTCCAACGGATTTTTCCGCACCAGCCGATGCGGCGTTATCCTATGCCGTGCGCCTTGCTCTGGTCAGCGAGGCAGTGCTGCACGTCGGTCACGTCGTTCCTGTCCCTCATGTCCTGGATCCTCTGTATGAACGTGGTCTCCACCCGCCCGAAAGTCTCAAGCGTATCTGGAGTAACGCACGCCGTCACATCAAGACGATTATCGGCTCTGTGGCCGACGGTGAGGACGCCACGGTACGGATTCACTTTGCTGAGGGCGATGCGATCGAAGGCCTGTTGGCGTGGACGGAGAAACTCAAGCCCGATCTGATCGTGATCGGGACGCATGGTCGCACCGGCACTCAACGCTTTTTCATGGGAAGCGTGGCAGAGGCGATTGTCCGGCGCGCACCGTGCCCTGTGCTCACGGTGCGGGGAGCAGAACGTGCCACGACATGACCGGCGCGGGCCGCTACATCAGTCACAACTTAAGCCGTTAGCAGCAGCATAATTCCCTCTCCCTCAGGGAGAGGGCTAGGGTGAGGGGATAAACAATAGCGGTTTTTGTCTCTTGGGACCCTCATCCTGACCTTCTCCCGGGGGGAGAAGGAACCCATACGCGCTGCGCTCCACCTCAAACACAAGGATTTTTCCTTAAGTTGCGACTGGTGGGGACGCTAGCGCTGTTGAGACCTCACGAGGAGTGAACAGTGTCCTGGCAGGAAGAATACCAAAAGAAGTGTGTCACCGCCCGCGAAGCGGTACGACTGATTAAGAGCGGAGATCAGGTGTTTACCAGAGGCAACGTTGCCACCCCTCGCTTGTTGTTCCGCGCACTGATCGATCGCAAACACGAACTCGAACGGATCCAACTCGTCCACCTTCTGCTCATGGGAGAGGAATTCGCAGCGCCTGGACTCGATGAACATTTTCACCATAACGCTTTGTTTGTCGGCCCCGGCGATCGCCAAGCAGTCAACGCTGGCAAAGCGGACTACACTCCCATCTTCCTTTCCGAGATTCCGGGACTCTTCTCCTCGGGTCACCTGCAACCAGATGTCACCTTACTTCATGTCTCACCGCCCGATGAGCATGGGTTCATGAGCCTGGGCGTGGAAGTGCTTACCTCGAAAGCGGCGGCTGACGCAGCACGGATAGTGATCGTACAAGTGAACGATGAGATGCCACGCGTCTTAGGGGATGCGTTTCTCCATGTCTCACACGTTGACGCAGTCGTAGAATGCAGCGAGCCCCTGCCGGAGTTCTCGTGCGGGACCTTCGGCGAGGTTGAACAACGCATCGGCACCCACATTGCGGGACTCATTCCCGACGGCGCAACGCTGCAATTGGGCATTGGCACAATCCCCGATGCCGTGCTGGCCAGCCTCAAAGGCAAGCGTGACCTCGGTATCCATACGGAAATGATTTCCGACGGTGTGATGCAAGCGATGGAGGCCGGCATCATTACCGGTGAGAAAAAGACCATCCATCATGGTAAAGCCGTTGCCACCCTCGTGCTTGGCTCGCACGCGTTGAATCGCTATGTCGAGAACAACCCTGCGTTTGAACTCCATCCCTCATCATACACCAATGATCCATTCGTTATTGCGCAGAACGACAACCTGGTTGCGATCAACTCGGCAATCGAAGTCGACCTGACGGGTCAGGTATGCGCCGATTCTATTGGGACAGCGATTTATTCCGGGTTTGGTGGCCAGCTCGACTTTATCCGCGGTGCGGCACGGTCGCGTGGCGGAAAGCCAATCATTGCCTTGCCGGCAGCAGCTCAACGTGACACGGTGTCACGAATTGTGCCAATCCTGAAACCAGGTGCTGGCGTCGTGACCACCCGCGGCGATGTGCACTATGTAGTCACCGAGTTCGGCGTCGCGCAACTGTATGGCAGGACACTGCGCCAACGCGCACGCGCTTTGATCGATATCGCCCATCCTCGCTTTCGCGAGTCATTAGAACAGGCAGCGCACGAGCGGAAATTGCTGTGATCGAGGAGGTCTATGCTCGACGAATACCCCAAAGACATCGTCCTCAAGGACGGAACTGCGGTGACCTTGCGTCCACTCCAACAAGGTGACGCTGAGCGACTCGTCCGCTTCTTTCAACGCGTGCCGGCAGGAGATCGCTGGTATCTGCGCCACGATGTCAGTGATGCCGCGGTGGTGCGGAGCTGGGCGACTGGCGTGAACTATGAACGAGTAATTCCGATTATCGCACTGTCTGATGACCAGATAGTTGGCGACGCGACGCTGCACCGCCATCGTCACGGTGGCAGTGCACACATTGGTGAGATTCGCTTGGTCATCGATCCAAGCGCACGTAACCGGCGGTTAGGAACCTGGATGGTATTGGACCTCATCCAGTTGGCCACTGGGCTCGGCCTGGAAAAGCTCGTGGCTGAGATCGCCGCCAGCGAAGCAGCAGCCATTCGTGCCCTGCGTCACCTCGACTTTGTGCGTGAGGCGGTGATTCCTGATCTGCGCAAAGATGCACACGGCAATGCTGACGACTTGGTCATTATGGTGAAAAATCTTGCGCCGGCCTGGACAGATTTTTGAACCGATGCCTGTTCGCTCCCTCTGCGGCAATGAGGCGTTCACATGAGCGAGGCTCCCGCGGGTGATGTCCATCCAACGCCGTCTGAGCACACCGTCACGTGCCCACAAGGCGCCCTCCGCATAGTACGCGCGTGCTCACCTGACGAATTACGAGCGCTAACGTTCGATACCGGCATCGGGCGCTTTGCCCGCTATCGCTCGATTGTTTCTAGCATCGATACCTTAGAAAAGGTCGCCGGCCTGCCGGACGCGAACGTCACGGTTGCAATCTCTCCCGCGCAGCAGATCGTTGGCTACATCGAGTGCAGCTATCCTGACGCAATCGAAGGATGGCACGATAATGCCGATGGGTTGTGCTACGAACTCGGCGCAATCGAAGTCAGTCGCAACTGGCGGCGTCAAGGCGTTGCACGCGCAATGGTTGCAACTCTTCTCACGGACACCTTCATCGAGTCGAAGATCTTTTTTCTCACCGGGTATTCATGGCACTGGGACACTGATCAGACTGGTTTGTCTGTGTACGCCTATCGAAACCTCTTGGTTCGCTTGTTTCGTCCCTTTGGTTTTCAGGTTTATATCACCAACAACCCAGAGATCAGGATCTCATCGGCAAATGTGCTGATGGCGCGGATTGGGCGGTATATCACTACAGCCCAGCGCGAACGCTTCCACAAAATGCTTTTCACTTTTGAACCGTAGGTGTTCATGGTTGATCCTGGGACACGTGATGCCTTACTTCCCGCGAAGAGTCGCTAACTCTTACTGGTGGAGTTTTTCTGGTTGGCCTCGTCTATTCGCCGGCGTACTTGCGCGTGCAGGAGCTTCTGATTGGCCGAAGCGAGAGCGCTGATGCGATAGGTAGGCATAGGCACAACGTCACGCATCGCTGCAACGACATTGTTGCCCGGCCCCGGCGCTTGTCGAAGGCCTCGTCCCACGGTACAAGACCACGACGAGGAGGAGACTGTATGACGATGGCATCAACCCCGGGCCGCATTCAATTTCTCTCAGCCGAGCAGGCCGCGGAGGTAAAGGAACGATTCGGAACACCCTGTTATGTATATGATCGCGCCATGCTTGAAGCGGCGGCGCGCTATGCGCTGGCCTTTACGGCGCCGTACGGATTCACTCTCCGTTATGCGATGAAAGCCAACCCAAGCCTGGGCGTGCTGCGCGTGTTTCGCGATCTTGGCGTCCACATCGATGCGTCGAGCGACTTTGAGGTCGAACGGGCGATGCGAGCGGGGTTTACCCCCGATCAGATACAATTGACCTCACAAATGCCATCACGCCGCCTGGCTGAGTTTGTCAGTAAAGGGGTACGCTATAACGCGTGCTCACTCCACCAACTGGAGCAATTTGGCACGGTCGCTCCCGGCGGCAGCTGCTCGGTGCGCATCAATCCTGGTCTCGGTAGCGGGTCGACCAAGCGCACCAATACCGGTGGTCCGGCGTCGAGTTTCGGTATCTGGCACGACTATCTCGATCAAGTAAAAGCCCTGGCTGCACGGCACGGGGTGAAAATCACCTGGCTGCACACACACATTGGCTCAGGAACCGATCCAGAGATCTGGAAACGAGTCGCGCGGATGTCGCTCGACATCGCCGGTGAACTCCCACAGGTCACCACCGTTAATTTGGGTGGCGGCTTCAAAGTTGGACGGATGCCGGATGAACCATCGACCGATCTGCAGGATGTGGGTCAACACGTACGTCGTGAAGTGGAAGCCTTTCGCCAACGCGATGGCCGCTCGTTACATGTGGAAATCGAGCCGGGCACGTTTCTCGTCGCACGCGCGGGTGCCATTGTCGCCACGTGTATTGATGTCGTCGATACTGGCCGCGAAGGTTACCTGTTTGCCAAGCTTGATACGGGGATGCCCGAGGTCACACGCCCTTCCCTCTATGGCGCACAACATCCAATCGAAGTACTTGCTACTGGCCGTGAGCAAAAGGATGTCGTGTTCGTCGGCCCCTGCTGTGAATCAGGCGATATACTCACCCCAGCGCCTGGCGATCCAGAAGCGCTGGCGCCACGCCGCGTACCACAACCTCAGATCGGCGATCTCGTGATCGTTGGTGGCGCTGGAGCCTACTGCGCGGGCATGGCCACGATCAATTACAATTCGTACCCCCAAGCACCGGAAGCGATGTTGGAAACCGACGGGTCATTGCGTTTGCTGCGTCGACGACAGATGTTAGAGCAAGTGTGGACAAATGAGGTGTGATCAACACTGCGGTTTGCACCTTGCAGATTACGGATTACGAAGACAGTTCTCAATCCTGACCTTTGTAATCCGCAATCCATCATCGCTAATCGACAATTTCCTTACGCCAATCCATACACCTTAGCAGCAGTATCTCGCACGATCTTGCGACGTTGCTCATCAGGCAGCGAACCAAAACGCTTGGCTACGATCTCTTGCGAACGCGGATATGTCGCAGCAGTGTGCGGATAATCCGACGACCACATGATATTCTCCGGTCCGTAGCGATGGAGTGAATCGACAAACACGGGGTCAGCAATAAACGTCGAATACACCTGACGCTTGATATACTCGCTCGCACGCATCGGTAGTTTCATGCCACCCAGCGCACCCAGTCGGCTCTGAATGGTGTCAATGCGATACATGAGATACGGCATCCAGCCAACGTCATTCTCTGCAGAGATGATCTTGAGGCCGGGGAATTTCTCCAGCACACCACCGTACACCATGGACACAATGGACCGTTCGATCTGGTGATGCAGTGTCGCCAAAGATAACACAAAGTCACGCCCAGACGCCTGGTTCGCGCCCGTTCCACTTCGCGCTGTGAGAATATGCAATGACAACGGCATATTCAGATCCTGAGCTGCGGCCCAGAACGAATCGTAATCGCTATGGCTGTACGGGCGGTCGTCCGGTGGTTCGGCCCAAATCATCGCGCCACGCACGCCGCGCTTGGCGATGCGTTGCAGCTCAGCTACAGCACTAGGAACATCCTCTAGCGTAATCAGCCCGAGTGGCACCAGCCTTTTCAGATCATAGCTGCAATAGTCTACCGCCCAATCGTTAAATGCGCGGAAACAGGCCGAGCGTAGGTCGGCATCATCGAGGCCAAACAGCGGCATGCCCATTGAAGTGTAAATCACTTCAGCTTCGACGCCATCACGGTCCTGGTCAGCGATGCGATACGAGGGGTCCCAGACACTCTTCGGTGCTTCGTCAAAGCCTTTCTTAGCGTGCGCTGGGAGATCTTGCGACGGTACGCCAGCACCAAAAAAACCAGCCACGGTCATTGGCGTGATGTTTTCACACACGAACCACTCGCCGTCTTTGCCATTGAGCCCTTTAACCGTACGCGGCGCGCGATCGCGGAACTTCTTGTCCAAGCGCTCGGCCCACATCGACGGTGGTTCAACAAAGTGCGAGTCAGCAGAGATGAGTTTATAGTCACCCATTGGTGTGTCCTCCTTCGTGGGCTCAAGATAATCCAGAGCCGCTCGGCTTGCAACGTCACGCGCGGGTGGCAGCGGGCCGTATTGGCAATCGATTGACGTTCACTCACGATAGGTCTATCAAGCTGCAATGAGCGCAAACTACAATTCGACGAAAGGGGAATGTCATGGAATATAACGTGATCGACTCGGATGGTCATATCTGTGAACCACCTGACCTGTGGGAGCAATACATCGAACCCAAGTATCGTGAAGGCTGCCCCAAACTCGTCACCTTGGACAATGGCGCAGAAATCTTGCGAATCGAAGGTGACGTCGCGATCGATCTCGGTGGTGGCAAAAAGCGCGTGAGTTTCGGTGGCGTTGGCGCAATCGGGTCGCGCGAAGGCAAAGTATCTCCGTCGATTCCTTACCTGCAAGGGCGCAAAGGGGGATTTGACCCACACGCACGTATTCCTGATATGGATGCCGAAGGGATTGATGCCGTGGTCTTGTATCCCAGCCTGGGACTCTTCCTGGGAGCAGTGCAAAACCCCGACTTCGCAGCAGCAACGTGCCGCGCCTATAACCGCTGGTTAGCAGACTATTGCAAACCCTACCCGCAGCGCTTGTTTGGCGCAGCGATGTTACCGATGCAGAGTGTCGAAAGTGCCGTTCAGGAAATGCGCTATGCCGCACAAGAGCTAGGATTTCGTGCGGGGTTCATTCGCCCCAATCCATACAACGGCCGCGTCTTGCACGACAAAGCCTACGATCCGCTCTGGACCGAGGCGCAGGAGTTGAATTTCGCCATTGGTATTCACGGTGGGTCAGAAAGCGGCCAGCAAACGTTAGCGATGGATCGCTTCACACGCGGAGGGGCAGTGCGCCACGTGGTAGCGCATACCTTCGAAATGATGGCGGCAGCGACCAGCCTGATTATGTGTGGCGTATGCGATCGTTTCCCGCGCCTGCGCATCGCGTTTCTGGAAGCAGGCGGTGGCTGGATGGCTGGATGGTTGGACCGAATGGATCGCCATTTTGACGATGTCGGCATGAATGACACCGGCCTGTCGACGCGTCCGAGCGACATTTTCCGTCGACAATGTTTTGTTTCTTTCGAGCCGGTTGAAGGATCGCTGCCGTTGTTGGCCGATTACCTCGGCGCCGACAACATCTTGTGGGCGACCGACTACCCACATCTGGATGGCTTTACCGACGCACCTAAGCTCATCAAAGCGATGGGCATGCCACCACACACGTTGAACAAGATTCTTGCCGGCGGCGCAAAGCGATATTATGCGTTGCAGTGAACTCACCCTTAGTTCCTGTCCCGACTGTGTTCGGTACCGATGTCGGTGGCGTGCACAGCCGCGCGTTTTTTCCGCTCACCCTCGATGGGCGAGGGCCAATAGTGTTCGGCACAAAACTTGACCAGCGACAGAAGGTGGCGGCCACTTCCCTCTCCCTACCAGAGAGAGGGCCTCATAAGGGTAGGTTTCTTATCCAAGCCACAATTGGCGCGGATTTCCCCTCGTGAGGAGCCGCGTGTTCGTCATGCCCGCGCAGGCGGGCACCCAGGAGCTTCACCCCTGAACGATTGCGTACTCTCCCTGGCTTCCCGCATTCGCGGGAATGACGTCTCGTCTTTTCTCAGCGTAAAAGCCTACCCCTAAAAGCAGGGAGAGGGCTAGGGTGAGGGTGATGCGCCACACAGTCAGCCATACCTACGCTTTCTCCCCTCATCCTGCCCTTCTCCCCTGCGGGGAGAAGGAACCCTTCGACATACGCGCATAGCGAGTGCCGAACACTATTGCTCCTCTCCGCAATCAGTTGCGGTAGCGTGCGCTGTGCGCACGATGCCCGTGCCGGCTTTGACTCCCGCGTGCATGGCGCACGCTACGGTCTCCCCGGTGATAACCCACGGTGGACCAATCTCGTGGGGGTTGATTGAGTCCCTCTCCGCTATCGGACAGGGGCATGAACACAGGCTCGCGTCTATTCCCCTGTCACAACCTGCATTGCCTGTATGCGAATGGTGCGAGCACGCGCTTCCAGGGCCACAGCTTGAGCCTCGCGCTCGGTCTTGCGCAACAGCACGGAGAATTTCTCCAGCAGCGTCGCCACGCCGGGATGCTGCTCGCCTAGCTGCTCTTCACGAATTCGTAGTGCACGACGGAAGAGTGGTTCAGCTTGAGCGTACTGCGCTTGCGCGACCGCCAGTTCAGCCAAACCAGAAAGGGTTGTGGCAACCGTCGGATCGTTGTCGCCAAAGAAGCGCGTGCGGATCGATAAGGTGCGTTGAAAAATCTGCTCCGCGTCATCGTAGCGCGCCTTGGCCATGTACACCGCAGCCAGGTTATTCAGGCAATTGGCAATGCGGTAGTGGTCAGGGCCAAAGATCGACTCAGCCACGCCCACTGCCTGCTCTGAAAACTGCTGCGCTTCGTCGAGTCTGCCGAGTTCACGATACAGTGAGGACAGATTGTTGAGGCTCTGGGCGACCATC
Organism: Deltaproteobacteria bacterium; assembly: GCA_016874775.1. NCBI lineage: Bacteria > Pseudomonadati > Myxococcota > Myxococcia > Deltaproteobacteria bacterium. The sequence continues at coordinate 35,315 of VGTJ01000014.1, read as the reverse complement.
GGATGATGTAGGCCTAGAGTTCGCCGACGAATAGCCAGAGCGCGTTCGTACAGCGCCTGCGCCTCCTCTACTTTGCGCTCATTGTGACAGAGGCTGGCGAGGTTATTGAGCACGACCGCGACACGCGCGTCTTCTGGACCTAGCTGCTCGGCTGCGGCTAGTGCCGCGCGGAACGCTTGTTCGGCTTCGGCATATTTTCCCTGTTGATAAAGTTGCGCGCCACGAACATTTTCATCATCCCAGGTGTTGTCGTTGCTCATAGTGCTCTCCCGTTGTTGAGTCAAATCTTCTGCCCGCACTTACCGCGCGGTGTAGCCGCCGTCGATCACCAATTCCGTGCCTGTCACAAACGACGCCTCGTCACTCGCGAGATAGAGAACGCCGTAGGCGATATCTTCCGCGGTAGCCAATCTTCCAAGCGGATGTGCCGCGGCCGCCGCCCGTTTGCCTTCAGAATTAAGGACATCGAGCATCACAGTGTCGACTCCACCCGGGTGCACTGAATTAATGCGAATGCCATCCTTTGCGTATTCGATTGCCGCAGTCTTCGACAGAATGCGCACCGCGCCCTTTGTGCCGTGATAGGCCGTTGCCATGCCAGAGCCCATCAGTCCGGCAATGGAGGAAATGTTCACGATCGAGCCACCACCAGCCCGTCGCATGGCTGGCACCGCGGCTTTCATCCCCAGCCATACGCCCGTCTGGTTGATCGCAATGACGCGGTTCCACAATTCAAGGGTTGTCGCTTCAACTCCTTCGATCGGAAAGATTCCCGCGTTATTCACAAGAATATTCAGCTTCCCGAAAGTTTGCACGGCCTGGGCCACTGATTGCTGCCAATCGCCCTCTTGCGTCACATCGAGCTTGACGAATTGTGCCTGTCCACCTGCAGCGCGAATGCTGGCAGCAACACGCTCCCCCTCAGCGACGAGAATATCACCAAGGACCACCGCAGCTCCTTCTTTGACGAACATGCGGGCTTCGGTCTCGCCTTGCCCTCGCGCTGCCCCAGAAATCAACGCGACCTTTCCATCAAGTCGTCCGGCCATGTGGTGCCCTCCTCTTTTGTAGCGTTGTTGTAGCAAATGGGAGCCTATCCGCGCTACCGTGCTTACCCAGGTGTGGTAACAGCGACGCAGCAATTCTCATTGCGACCTATTGCAACCTTACACGTAGGCCGGAATAAGCGTAGCGTTTCCGGCACGAGCGCGCCGGGAACAGCCTTCGGCCTCATCCTGGCCTGTGTCGCCGAGGAGGGAACGTAGCGCTGTGCGCACGAGGCGCTTGCCTGGTACGACTCCCGTGCGCATGGCGCACGCTACGGTCTCTCTGGTGATAACCCACAGTGGACTAATCTCGCGTGGATTGATCGCGATCTGGCATACGATTTGTTTGTTACTCCTGTGCTACCGGGAGATCCCCTAGCCAATTGGCAGAAATAGGAAGCGCACAGCTTCCTTTCGCAGAACTGGGAAAATCTAGCCCGCGGAGCAAGGAGGTAGAGACTATGAAGGTCCAACAATGGATGACACGGCAAGTCATAACCCTCAAGCCACAAGACTCGCTACAGCATGCCCATGATCGGCTGCGTAAGTATCGCATCAATCAGTTCCCTGTGGTCCGCGATGGCACGCTCGTGGGAGTCATCACTGACCGTGATGTGCGCGATGCCTATCCGTCACGGCTTCGCCATATCAGGAACGCCGACGTTGAAGAATTTGCCGCCGAACATACCGTCGAGCAAATCATGACGCGCGAGGTCATCACCATCAATCCTGAGGCAACAATTCGCGAGGCAGCACTGTGTTTGCGGCAACATCGATTCGGCGCACTTCCGGTCGTAGAACGGAGTACACTGGTGGGGATCATTACGCGGAGTGATATACTGGAAGCCGTGCTCGCGAGCGAGCGATCATAGTGCAGCGAGCGCTCCGCAGTAAGTGCGGCGTTCTCTCGTAACAGTCAGGTATTGGAGCAACCATGACGACGCTTGAATTCCTCCACCGTTTACTAGAGTGTGAACGTCGGGTTAGTGCGGTCTATCGAACCTTCGGCAACTGCCCGACCTTTGCCAGTGAGTTGCGAGCCTTCTGGCAGCAAATGGCTGAGGATGAACGGCGGCATGTCTTTATCCTGCAGCGCAGCACAACGGTGCTCGATTTGCGAGCAGCTGACGCACAGATGTCACCGGATGCCTTTTCCGCTATTGAACAACAGCTCGCAGATGCCGAAATGCTCCTTGGGCAGCCGAACATTAGTGGAGAGGAGGCGTTACGTCAGGCGGTACTGCTCGAAGGGTCAGAGCTGAACCGCCTGAGTGACGACTGGTTTCGCTCCTTCCCGCCCGCGCTACGAGCCTTGCTCACGGGTTTGATGCCAGAGGATAACGTTCACCTCCGACATCTGCTTGAAGCTGTTCATGCTTTTAGCGTCAATAAAGTACTCCAGGAGCAAGCCACCGCGCTCTGGTTGCAGTACCAGCGTGCCAAGGCTCGAGCAAAGGCCGCAACGGACGCTAGAGGTGCAGGCAAGTCACAGTAGGCTAGCACCGTGTCTCGCAAGTTCATTAGCGGTGAAATCGTAAGGCGCGTACCACGCGCCCTACAACTGCTCACGACGCTATGAGACACGATACTAGGGATTCAGTTTGACACGTGGATGTCTCTTTGTAGGGGCGGTCAGGTGTGGCCGCTCAGGAAAAAGGTACCCACACCGGGGTACCTCTACAAACAAATTCCCAACTGAGCCACTAGCCACAATAGCGGTGTGCACCGGTGAACAAGGCAACAGTAACAGCTCATGAACGCCCAGATCGTGGTCTGTGTGCCTCTTGGCATCACAACAGTCCCCGCTGTTTGAGGTCACGAATGACGACCCACACATATGCAGCAGCCGAGACAAGGACCAACGGAACGCCTAGCAGAATGGTGAGGCCAAAGGTCCAGACGCCAAAGCTCAACCACAGATAGGGGAGCAAGCACACGAGGCCAGCCACCATACCCAGAACAGCAATACGCAGCAGCCGCTCGTCACTCGCCTGGTGTTCCTCCCTGGGGTCTTTATCCACTGACATGACGGTCCTCTGGCGCGGGGTGGGGAAGTCCGTGGCACATCACGCATTTCACACGGTTTTCCTGCAAATCCGCCAGGCGCGACTGGTGACTGCCAACGTGTCGGAACCCTGAGGCATCGGCATGGCAATTCAAACAGTTGGTATTGGGATACGGACCAGTATGGGTGATAGGCTCGCTCCAACTGCCAGTGACATAACGTAGCCAATGACGCAGGGCAGCGCGCTTGCCGGCGAACGAACCATGCAGTCCGTAGGTGATGTGACAAGTGTAGCATTGGTGGTTGGCGATCCAGCGGTTCTGATAGTGACGGGCAGCTAGCAAGCGACTCTCAGGATTGCGCATGTCATTGACAAATACCTGCATCACGTGACAGGTGGCGCAGAATCCCACGGTTTTTGTGTCTTCCGCTACACTGGAAATCGTCGCCAGCAACGCAGCCACTGGCAGTAGCAGCATACAGAAAAGCAACAGCCAGTGATGTACGGGTATTGGCATCCGGTGACGCCAACCAAGCACCAAACAGCGCCCAACCAGCGCCATCCCTATGGCTATCAGTCCTATGCCACCCATCGGTCCTACCTCCGCCCTTCATTCGACAATAGCCCACGGGATCGCCTCGCGTGGGCTGTGTATCACGCGGAGTGCATTATTTGGCCTGAATCGATTGCAAATAATACACTAACTCAAGAATTCGTCCCCGGACTTGGGTTTGCGCGGTTGGACTACTGGTGGCCTCAGAACGAAACTGCGCACCCCAGACTGGCATGTCACGCGTCCCGTGCCCTTTGATCTCCTCGCGGCCATCGACTACACGATAGATCTTCCAGAACGGAAAGGTTCCATTGTTGCGTTTATTGATCTGAGTCAAATCGGACGGTTTGACGGTCAGCAGGTTCATGGCCGGACCGTCGCCCTTGCCCTCGCGGCCATGACATACTGCGCACTGCTGCTCATAGCTCGGTTTCCCAGCGGCGGCGACCTCTGTTTCCTGCGCTGAAGCCAGGTCCGCAGCTCCCCATAGCAGTGCCATCCCTGTCAGCATCGTCAGTGCAGATATCTTTCCTTTCCACCGACACATATTCGCCTCCTTCAGATTCATGATGGTGCTCGTACGTAGTCACGTACTGTGACACATCCTCCGTACACTTGCCGTGTGAGCACTTCCTCGCGCGGGCGGGGCTCGTTGGCTACGCATAGTCCCGTCTCCCCTCTACTTCGTCTGGCATCCCCTTTGGCACGAGCAAGGCAAGTGCCAGGACAAATCGTGTCACTAGGCAGTGGGATTTCCTATTTTTGCGAAACCAGCGAGCAGACTTTTGCAATGTTGAGAAAATGTGTCGCTTCGTTATCAGCTTTGCTGCGGCACGATTCTTGGGTCGAGTGCACTAGCAGCACAGAAAACGCATGCTGAGGGGAGGCAAGGAATGCAAATATTACGATACGCAGTGGTCACCGGTCTCTTGACCATAGTTTCGCCTGCACTTGCGATCGCACAGGACGCGCAGCCAGGGGCAACACTGTACACGCAGTACTGCGCGAGCTGCCACGGCGACCGTGGTACTGGCAACGGACCGGTGGCACCCGCACTTGCGATCAAGCCAACAGACCTGCGCACGATCACGACTCGTCACAGTGGCGAGTTCCCGCGTGAACGATTAGGGCGCGTTATCGCCGGGGATGAAGTGATCGCAGCACACGGCACGCGAGTCATGCCGATCTGGGGTGAGCGGCTGCAAGATGACGTGCTGGGAACGGTAAGCAAACCAGCCGTGGCTCGTGGGCGCATCGGCTTTATCGTAGATTATCTCGAATCGCTACAAGGGACAGACAAGAAGGAATTGGAGAATGTGGTCTTGCCCACCACTGGCATACCACCCGGAGAGCGTCGTTAAATAGCAGCAAGTCTCATTATACAGCAACATAGGGAGTGCCCATGTCAACGCAATGAGCGGAAACGTGCGGATCCCAGCGAACAGTTGGTGAGATTTACGAACCTCGGATCGTTCACGGTCGAGACCGATCAAGGCGCCGATCAGCACAGCGACGAGGAGGTGCTGAAATTCGCTGGGGATAACCTCTGCCATGGGCGTGGTCGATCATCACGGCATATTACTGTTGAGACCAGTTGAAGCGTTCTCGCAAGAAATCGAGCGTGACACGTCGCTGGATGAGGACCCTACAGCGATGTGTGAATTTGGAAGAACGAACCGCGCTGCTCCTCATTGGTCTCGCGTCGTCTCCTTCAACGCTCGCATGATGTCCTCGCGTGCAATCATGCCAACAAGTTTGTTGTCTGATGTCATAACCGGTAGGCTGCGGGCTTTCAGCGACACCATGAGCTGCAGAGTGCGCGTGAGTGGTGCGGCTGGCTCGACATGAATGACGGCTTCGGTCATGATCTCGCCCACCTTGCGCTGCATCAGCTCGTCGTAATGCGGTAAGAGCTGCCTGGTTGTAAAAGCAAACGTCTTGAGAAAATCGAATTTCGTCACCAATCCGATGACATGTTTGTCCTCCACTACGGGAAAAGCATTGTAGTCGTGCTTAGCGAACAGGACTTCAAGCTCCCGCAACGTGGTAGTCGCGTTTACAGTCTTCACCTCGCGCGTCATATACTGACCCACGGTGCATTCAAGAAAGCGATACATACAGATTCCTCCTGCTCCATTTCGCTGATCCTGACGTTGCATCGAGGTGCAATGCTGGTGCCAAGCTCTCACTACTCCGCCGCTGCTCAATTTCTCATTTTTCGGAATTCTCTTGCCACAAGCTTCTCATTCTTGCGAATTTATCCTCACGATCACCACTGCGGGCCGCGTTTGTATCGGTACGAGAGTTGCTTTGAAGACCGTATAGCAGGTGGAGCGACGAATTTGGCCACGGCTGTAGAACGGGAGGCTGGCAATGTCGACAAAACATGGAAACCGGGGAACAATCCACACGCGACGGAATGTCGCTGAGTTTAACGCGCACGATCCGTACGAACCGCGCAGCGATCGCGGAGAGGTTGCAGTGTGTACGGAGTGCCATGCGCTGTACCAACGCAGACATTGGTTCTTCGACGAGGAGTTGTACTTTTACCACAGCAATGATCCCAAGACCCGTAAGGTATTGTGTCCGGCATGTGAGAAGATCCGCGACCGCTACCCGGAAGGGCAAGTCAGGCTGCGCAGAAGTCCGTTTTTCACCGAGCACCAGGATGAGATCCTTCGCTTGGTGCGCAACGAAGAAGAACGCGCCAAAGGAACCAATCCGCTTGAACGGATCATCGACATCAGCGAGTCAGTCGATGGCGTGACGGTCACGACCACCAACGAAAAGCTTGCGCAGCGCATCGGTCGGATGCTCAAGAGTTCGTACCAAGGCCACACTTCCTACCAGTGGTCCGATCCTAAGTTTCTCAACGTCGAATGGCACCGTGCTGCCTAACCGTGGAGGAGGCGATCATGACTGTTGCACAGTGGATGACAAAATCAGTACTGACCATCAGACCCCATGACACGCTTCGCCACGCACGCGAACTGATGACCAAACATCGCGTCAATCAATTGCCTGTGGTGGTCGACGATAAGGTGGTGGGATTGTCACAGACCGAGACGTTCGCGACGCGTATCCATCGAGTATGCGCCTCCTGCGAGGGCAAGACATTGATGACTTCGCTGACTCACACATTGTCGAGGAAGTGATGACCTTCAATGTGGTAACGCTCACGCCACACGCATCACTGCGAGAAGCCGCGCAGCATCTACGCAAGCAGCGTTTTGGTGCGTTGCCAGTTGTCGACAACGAGAAACTTGTCGGTGTGATTACTCGTAGTGATCTCCTCGATGCAGCGTTAGCAGGAGAGTTCCCAAAACATGCGTAAAGGACGCCAGCGTCAGCCGTCCGAGAAAGGAGAGAGGTAATGAAAGCACGTGACGTGATGAACAAACGGGTCACTGCCGCCACCCCACGAGCGATTGGACGTGACCTCGCCCAGCAAATGCTTTCGGGCATGTACAGCGGGCTACCAGTCGTTGATTCCAGCAATCATGTGGTCGGTGTCGTGACGGAATTTGATCTTTTGAAAGCGATTATTGAAGGGAAGGATATGCAGACGGTACAGGCCACGGACATCATGGGTCGCCCTGCCGTGTGTGTCGAAGAAGCAGATGACATTCAGGTGGTGATAGCCAAGATGACCACACATAACTTCGTGCGCATCCCTGTGGTACGTGACGGTAAGCTAGTCGGCATTGTTTCTCGCGGCGATATTCTCGGTCGCATGATTGAGCCCGAATTTGTCACGCTCTTTGATGGAAAGTAAGGCGACAGCCTTTGGAGATAACGCGATGCGTATGTCGATGCTTCTCTTCGCACTAATGCTCGTTTGCAGTTGCCTTGTTGCGTCAGTCCGCGCTCAGGAGGACGAAATCATCGCTGGCGGCAAAGGAAAGTATCAAAAGTACTGCGCCAATTGTCACGGACCAGAGGGAAAAGGTAACGGAGACATGTCGCCATTACTCGTAGTGAGACCAGCTGACCTCACTCAGTTACTCAAGAAGAGCAAGGGAACCTTCCCATTCTGGTACGTGTATCGAACGGTCGACGGACGAGAAACGATTCGCGGGCACGGCAGCCGTGAGATGCCGTTGTGGGGTTTGGTCTTTCACACCGAGGAAGGCGCAAACGGCGCCAAGACACAGGAAGACATCGTACGTGGCCGTATCTGGCAGTTAGTCTATTATCTGGAGTCGATCCAGGAGCGTAAGTGATCGGGCCAACACTTCCTCTTCTGCGCTAATCGTCACCGGAGATGGGTCCATAAGCTGACGACCTCGACTTCTCTTGACATCATCGCGGTTCTCGATGCATCATCCCTCGTTCGCGAAATCGGACCACAAAAGATTGGTACACGAGTGCTGTCACCCTGAGTGCAACAGAGGCTCTCTCGGAGAGATTCTTCGCCGCGCTCAGAATGACACGGTTTGGAGTCTGTAGTGTAACGTGTACGAATGTTCTCAGGTCTGATGTAGTCGCGTGGGACACCTGACGTTTGTGTGAGAAGAGAACTGGAGGTGATATGTCGACGTCGTCGCAGCCAAGGGTACAGTCATTCACGATCGGGGGCGTACAGGTCGCAAAAGTGATCGATACGTTAGAGCCAACCAGCCCGAGAGTGCTCTATGTCGATAAACGCAAAGAGGATTTTGACCCCCACCTGTCATGGCTGCAGCCATCTTTTCTCGATGCCGAGAAACGGATGTTACTCAGCATTCATACGTTTGTGATCAAGACCAAGCACCATACAGTTCTGATTGATACGTGCGTAGGGAACGACAAACAGGGACTGGCCTTTCCGCAGTGGAATGGCCGCCGTGCTTCGTACGTAGAGGATCTGGCGGCCGTCGGATGTGCGCCCGAGCAGGTAGACTACGTCTTCTGTACCCACATGCATCTCGATCATACGGGATGGAACACGCAGTTGCGCGATGGCCGTTGGATACCGACGTTCCCCAAGGCCAAGTATCTATTCAATCGCGGCGAGTGGGAACACTGGAAAGACATTGCGACCGCAGAGGATCAAGCGGTTATACGACAGAATATCGTACCGATCATCGAGGCCGGACAGGTTGCGTGGGTTGAGAATGCGTGGGGCATCGATGATGAAGTGACACTGCTTCCAACCCCAGGCCACACGCCGGGTCACTGCAGCGTGCAAATCTCTTCGCACGGCAAAGCGGCAATTGTCACTGGTGATATGATGGTCCATCCAGTCCAGGTCGCGGAACCCCAGTGGGTGCAACATGCGGACAATGACCCGGCGCTCGCCGTCACCACGCGCACGCGCTTCATCGAGCAACATTGCGACAGCACCACGATGATTCTCGGCACCCACTTCAACACCCCGACTGGAGTTTTCATTGAAAGCAAAGGCCAGGCGAAACGGGTTCGCTGGTAACCTTCAGATGTCGTAGAGAAAAGGAGGAACGCATATGCAATTTGAAACCTTAGCTACTGGATATGGATTGTTGGAAGGACCGCGCACGGATGATCAAAATCGTCTGTATTACAGCGACGTTCGCGATGGTGGTGTCTTTCGCCGTAGTCCTGACGGACGTATTGAGACGCTAATTGCCGACCGCAAGTTTGTCGGTGGTATCGCACTCAATAGCAATGGTGGGATTCTCGTTACAGGGAAATCGCTGGCGCACTGGAACGAGCAAACTGGCCAGTTACGCGAGATCTTCGCAAACTGGGAGGGAAAACCACTCTTTGGCATAAACGACCTCACGATCGACGATCAGGGTAGTATCTGGTGCGGCACGTTCGGGATGGACATTCATGCGTTCGACTTCAAGAGCACCCCAACCCCTGGATCACTGTTTCGCATTGATCCGCCGGGTACCATTACCAAACTCTGGGAGGGTGTAGAAGTCACCAACGGTTTGGGGTTCAGCCCTGACCGTAAATTGCTGTACCACAGCGATTCAACGACAAAATCGGTGTGGGCTTACGATGTGCACGCAGATCGTACGGTAAGCCCACGGCAACTGTTCGCCAAGCTACCAGAAGGAATGCCGGACGGTTTGACGATTGATGTCGAGGGTGGGGTGTGGGTTGCGGTCGTCGCTGGTCCTGGTGAAGTCGTGCGTTTCAAGCCAAACGGCACGGTCGATCGTCGCATCAAGGTCCCAGCTAAAACGGTGACGAGTGTCGCGTTCGGCGGTCCTGATATGCGTGATCTCTATGTTGTCACCGCCAATAACGACAACCGTGAATTAAAGGGCACCGTGTTCCGTACCAAGTCAGATATTCCAGGCTTGTCAGTGCCAAAAGCAAAATTCTAAATCTGACTACGCGAGATTGGTACAGGTCAATAGTGTTCGGCATTCGCTCTGCACGTATGTAGAGGGGTCCTTTCTCCTTTTAGGGGTAGGCTTTTACGCTGAGAAAAGACGAGACGTCATTCCCGCGAATGCGGGAATCCAGGGAGAATACGCAATCGTTCAGGGGTGAAGCTCCTGGATGCCCGCCTGCGCGGGCATGACGAACACGCGGATCCTCACGAGGGGAAATCTGCGCCAATTGTGGCTTGGATGAAAAACCTACCCTTATGAGGGTCCCTTCTCCCCGCAGGGGAGAAGGACAGGATGAGGGGAGAACGCGCGAGTGTGGCGCAGTGCGTCTCGCATCACCCTCACCCTAGTCCGGTCCCTGGCGGGTAGAGGGGATTGGCGGCGCCATGCACACAGGCCTAGGAGCAAACCAGTGCATCGACCGCACAGCGCACGCTACCGCAACCGGAAACCCGAGAAGGCCGCTAGCCTTCCTCTCACCCCCTACCGACAAACGGCATCTTGGTTGCCATCACTGTCATAAACAGCACGTTGGCACCAAGTGGGAGATTCGCCATATACAGCACCGCGTTGGCGACGCACTCAACGTCCATGACCGGCTCTACGGCGATCTGGCCATTGGCCTGTGGAACTCCCTGTTTCATCCGTGCGGTCAGCTCAGTTTCTGCGTTACCAATATCAATCTGTCCGCAGGCGATGTCGTACTTGCGACCATCTAAAGCCGTCGCTTTGGTGAGACCACTCAAGGCGTGTTTGGTCGCCGTGTACGGCGCAGAGTTTGGCCGCGGCGTATGGGCCGAAATCGATCCGTTGTTGATGATACGACCACCGCGTGGATCTTGCGCCTTCATGACCTTGAACGCTTCCTGTGTACAGAGGAACGCGCCGGTTAAGTTGATGTCCACAACATTCTGCCACTGGGTGAGGGTCAGATCTTCGAGCGGCACTGGCGGTGCACCAACTCCGGCGTTGTTGAACAGCACATCCACTCGTCCAAATGTCTCTTTGCTCTTGGCAAACAGTTCGCGGACGGCGTCAGCGTTACTCACGTCGCCTGGTACAGCCAACAACTGGCGCGCGCGAGCTCCGGCGTCAGTCACGATCTGCTCTAACAAGGCCCGGCGTCGACCATTGAGAACCACATTATAACCGTTATTGATCAGGCTCAGTGCCACCGCTTTGCCAATCCCTGAGCCAGCGCCGGTAACGATTGCCGTCTTATTCAGTGAAGTCATGATTCGCAACGCTCCACGTTAGAGTCCTGGCCATTTGCTAAATTCGGCATAGGTCCAGTCAGAGAAGATTTTACCGTCACGGCAGGTTAAGACCGCACAAAATGGTAGTTGCCAGTCTGGACCTTGAGCAGGGTTGAGTAACACTGCCTCGACGATCACAACGTTACCTGTGGCGTAGCGTCGGTCGACCCGCATCTTCCGCTGTGGAGCGGCTCGGAGCACGTCCTGTTCAATTTTTATGAACTGCTCGTGGCCACGGATGAATCCGCCATTCACTTCACAATCAGTTGTATAACACTCACGCACAAAACGCTCGGCGTCAGTGTTGTACAAGTTCTCATAACGTTGCGCTACTTCAAGATTGCGTTGTTCTTCGTTCGTCATGGAGGCCCTCCTCAGCGAGATCTGCGCATGGTTACCATAGATGCCTTGACAGAAGAATGGGTGGGGCGTAGGGGGAACTAGGTATTCACTGAATCACGCTCGGAGAGTTGTTCACGAATCATAACGCAGGGAAGCTCGAAGTCTGTAGGTGCTCAGGAGCCAAGGAGGGGCCACTATGACAGTGCGTGCTTTCACATCTGACAGCCGAGTCGCTGGCATTGGGACACCAACACCTTACACACAACCAATAGATTTTCAGGCGTATCTGGTCGACGCACCACAAGACGGCATGTTCACTCTTGATCGCAGTGTCTTTACCGATCCGCAACTGTTTGACCTGGAGATGAGGTATATTTTTGAGGGCTCTTGGATCTATCTTGCCCACGAGAGTCAGCTCCCGCGCCCGCATGATTTCTACACGACGACGATCGGGCGACAGCCCATCATTCTCATGCGTAACCACCAAGGTGAGATTGGAGGGTTCCTCAACGCTTGCCCACATCGTGGGGCAGCGGTGTGTTTGAGCAAGCGCGGTAACCAGAAAGTGCTCACCTGCCCGTATCATGGCTGGTCCTTCAACACCAATGGTACGCTCATTAGCGTGAAGGACCACAGTTCCGGTGCCTATCCAGAGGCCTTCGAGCGTTTTGATCATGGGCTTACGCGTGTGCCAAAGATAAGCAACTATCGCGGCTTCATTTTTGGCAGTCTCAACCCGGCGGTGGGCGATTTTGCGACGCATTTGGGACCAGCGCGGGTCTTCATTGATATGATCGCGGATCAGGCTCCGCACGGATGGGAGGTCGTCAAAGGCAGCGCAGATTACACTTACGGCGGGAACTGGAAGTTACAGACTGAAAATGGCGTCGATGGCTATCACTTCGATGTCGTGCATCGCACCTTCGTAGGTGTGATTCAACGGCGGATCGCTGCAGGAAAAGATGCCGTCCGCGCGGTCGATGTCGACCGGCTTGATAAGCCAGAGACTGCGACAGGCTGTTATGATCTGGGCAATGGACACACGCTACTGTGGACGGATTATCCGAACCCACAGGACCGCCCTCTGTATGACCGCCGTAACGAGGTCGTTGCGCAGTGTGGCGAGCTACGTGCGCGTTGGATGATGAACCGACTGCGCAATCTCCTCATCTACCCGAACATTTTCTTCATGGACCAAACATCGACCCAACTACGCGTGATCTACCCGTTAGCGGTCGATAAAACACGTGTCTCAACCCACTGCATCGCGCCAATTGGCGAAAGTGCCAAGGACCGGGCCCATCGGTTACGGCAATACGAGGATTTCTTCAATGCGAGCGGAGTGGGCACCCCAGATGACCTCGCCGCTTTTGAAGCCTGTCAGACGGGCTACAATGGACGGCTCGCCCGCTGGCAGCAGGGATACATGCGCGGCATCTCCCGTATGACACGTGGTGCAGATGCAGAAGCCCAAGCCCTGGGCATACAACCGTACTCCAGCTCCCGCGATTTTCGCGACGAAACCCTCTATCACGGCCAGTACCGCCAGTGGCTCAAGCTCCTGCGTGACGGTCAACAAGCGGAGAGCGAGGTGCAGGGTGGCACGTGATCTGCTGACCTGTTGCACCGACCTTCTCTATCGCGAAGCTGCCTACCTTGATGAACGCCGTTGGGCAGAATGGCTCGCTCTGTACACTGAGGATGCAGAATTCTGGGTGCCAGCATGGGACGAAGACGGCCAACCAACAAGCGACCCGCAGTCGCAACTCTCGTTGATCTATTACAACCGTCGGGCAGGACTGGAAGACCGCGTATGGCGCATTCAGTCGGGGCTATCTCCAGCCTCAACGCCACCGGTGCGGACGTGCCATATGATTTCTAATGTGTGCATGACCAACACATCAAGCAGCGAACCGTCCGTTGCGTCGCATTGGCAGGTGAATATCTATCGCCCTGAGCGGCATCAGAGCTTTGTCTATTTTGGCTTCTACGAACATGGCATTCGTGTCGTGAACAACCAGATCTTCATTGCCAGGAAAAAGATCTTGTTGTTGAATGATGTGGTCGAGAGCGTGCTTGATATCAATCATGTGTGAGGCTTTCATGTCAGCGAGCAAAGAACCACAATCTCCCTGGTTAACCTGGTCCCAAGACCCGACCGACCGGGTACCTTACCAAGTTTTTCTTGACCCCGCGATTTATGAGCGTGAACAGGAACGGCTGTTTCGTGGCCCGATCTGGGCGTATGTCGGCCTGGAAGCCGAGATTCCTCAGCCACAGGATTTCAAGGCAACCTTTCTGGGAGACACGCCGATTGTGATCAACCGCGATAAGGATGGTGCGCTACATGCCTTTGTCAATCGCTGTGCCCATCGAGGCGCGTTGGTCTGCCGCGAGTTGCGCGGCAATCGCGCGCGGCACACCTGTGTCTATCACCAATGGACTTATGATCTGAAAGGCAATCTCGTCGGCGTCCCGTTTAAGAACGGACTTGGAACCACGGCTGGATACCCGGACGACTTCCAAACGACAGGGCACGGGTTGCAGAAACTGCTGATCGCGTCGTATCGAGGCCTGATCTTTGTGTCATATGCGCACGAGGTCGAGCCGCTCGAAGATTATCTTGGGCCGGCCATGCGCTCGCATATCGACCAGGTCTTCAATCGCCCGATCCGGGTGCTCGGACATGGACGCCAATTCGTCAGCGCCAATTGGAAACTGTACGCCGAGAATGTTCGTGACCCCTATCATGCAAGCTTACTGCATTTGTTTCACATGACGTTTGGCACCTATCGCTCATCGCAGGGTGGGGGTGTCGTGTTCGATAGCAAAGCACGCCACACTTTGATGCAGTCGTATCGCCGTAACGAGGCAGACGAAGTCGCTGCCTATAAGGGCACCGAGATACGGACCTATCAGGCAAAGTATACGCTCGCCGACGCGTCATTACTCCAGGGCCGCCCAGAGTTTCCCGGACTGTCGATTCAAACGATCTTTCCCAGTCTCGTCATTCAACAGATTCAAAACACCCTCGCGGTGCGACACATTATTCCGCGCGGCCCAGAGCAGTTTGAGTTGATCTTTACGTTCTTCGGCTATGCTGACGACGATGCGGAAATGCAAACGATCCGTCGCAAGCAAGCTAACCTGGTGGGCCCGGCAGGACTGATCTCGATGGAAGATGGCCATGCGGCAGAAATTGTCCAGCAGGCGATCGTGCGCGACAAAGATGCCGCGTCGGTGGTCCTGATGGGCGGAAGAGGGATAGCGAACGAAGAGAGTCTGGTGACAGAAACCGGTATTCGCGGCTTCTGGCGTTATTACCGCGACCTTATGGGGTTCAGCCGGTCAGCCGATGTTGCCAAGGAGAGTACGTCATGGACGCACGCGAGTGCCGTTTCGCAGTAGAAGAGCTGCAGCACGCCTACGTCCATTGTATCGACAATGACCGGTTGGAGGAGTGGCCAGACTTTTTTACTGATGCATGTCGATACGAAGTCACTACGCGTGAGAACGTCGAGCAAGGGCTACCGGTGAGCGTCATTTACTGCGACAGTAAAGGCATGCTGCGCGATCGGATCGTTGCCTTGCGGCAGGCGAATATCTACGGCTCACATCGGTATCGCCACATGATCAGCGCGATCCGTGTCACCAAAGCCGAGGGCAATATGGTGTCGGCGGAAACGAACTACGCTGTGTATCGAACCATGCTCGATCCGGTCAATTATGGCCACAGCGAACTCTATAGTGTCGGTGTCTATCTCGATACGATTGTCATAGAGGCAGGCGTCGCGCGGTTTCGTGAGAAGGTGGTGCTCGTCGACACGGCACGGATATTGTCACTATTGGTCACGCCGTTGTGAGATCGTCGAGCCGGTCAATCTCTTTGTGATAGCCCTCGCTGAGCGGCAAGATCGGTGGCTAAGGTTTTCCGGCGTGTGACGATAGTTAATGCATACCCGCGAACGGGCGCGCTCCACCCACCACCCCCACCACCCCCACGGGGCCGTTCGTTCGCGGGTGTACTACGAAGCACCCTCTCCTTCAGGTCTGACACTCCCCCGGTTACGGCAGTGGACGCTACAGCGGTGAGCTATTACACTACCCGCCTGCACGACGGTGAGAACAGAGGAGGACTCAACATGCGATTTGATGCAAAGGTTGGGCTGGTTACCGGCGGAGGTTCCGGGATAGGTCGGGCGACGGCCATTGGCTTTGCAGCACGGGGCGGTGCGATAGCAGTCGCAGACATCAATGCTGAGAACGCCAACAAAGTAGCGGCAGAAATTGCCGCAGCAGGCGGTAAAGCGTTAGCGATTGTTGCAGACGTTACCAAGACCGCAGACCTTGACATGATGATCAGCCGGACGACCAGTACGTTCGGGCGACTGGATTTTCTGCACAACAATGCCTTTGGATTGCCGACCGCGCCCAGGAGCGGTCAGGTCATGACGCGAACCGGTGATGTTGACGACGAGGTGTGGAATCACATGATCGACGTCGGTTTGAGTGCGGTGTTTCGTACCATTAAGAGGGCTATCCCAGCCATGCGCGCACATGGTAGTGGCGCGATCGTGAACACGGCGTCGATATCGGGACTACGCGCTGACTATGGTATCGCTGGTTACAACGCAGCCAAGGCGGGGATAATTAACCTCACTCGGGTGATCGCTATCGAATACGCCCGCTCTGGCATTCGAGCAAACTGCGTCTGTCCCGGTGCCATCGACACACCTTTGCTCGCGCCTGCGCTGGAAATGCCGGGGTTCGCTGACAAGTTCAATGAAGCGATCCCGATTGGACGACTGGGGAAACCAGAGGAGATCGCCAACGTCGTCCTGTTCCTCGCCTCTGATTTAGCCTCGTTTGTCACTGGCGCGGCGTTTGTGGCCGATGGTGGGCAAACAGCGAAAACCGGCAGTCCGTCGTTTATGCCGGAGTGATGGCGACTGCCAATGGGACTCTGCATGGCCGGCGGCGCCTACCCACTCTGATTGACACGTACCGGCCAAAGCCCGCCCAAAATCAAGCCATGCGAGATTGGTACACTTGGGATTCTCACCGAGAGACTGTAGCGTGCGCCATGCGCACAAGAATCAACGTTGGCACCCGCAGCGTGCGCTCAGCGCACGCTACCCCAACTGTACGTCTCTTCTATGGTCCGATGTACGAGAGCGACCGTATTTGCGCTCATGAGTAGGTTGGAGATGTCCCATCCTGGAGACATTCCTATACCACCGCCCCCGCACTGGTATGAATCGTCTGTCCGGTAATTTGTCGACTCGCGGGCAGACACAAAAAGAGAATCACTGCTGCCACATCCTCAGGCTGTGACACGCGGTGAAAGAGATTCTCTAGCGGACCACTCGACGCCACTCGTTGCAGCGCTTCCGCATCACCAATCACTTGTGTCATCGCTGTCGCGGTAATTCCCGGAGCCACAGCGTTGACGTTAATATCGTGCGGTCCTAACTCCGCGGCGGCGCTGCGAGACAGCTGCACGATTGCGGCCTTCGAGCTCGCATACGCAAGCGGTGAGTTACGCGCGCGGAAGGCCGAACTGGAACTGAGGTTGATAATGCGACCGCCACCGCCACGCTCGATCATGTGACGCGCAACGTGTTTCATCAACAGCATCGGTGCTTTCAGGTTCACTGCCTGCACGAAGTCCCAATTGTCCTCTTCCATCTCTAGCAGTGTCTGAAACCGACCAGTGACCCCAGCATTATTGACGAGGATATCAATGCGTCCGAGTTGCTCGATGACCTTCGCGACCGTTGGACCGATGTGCGCACTCTGCGCCAGATCCATAGGAATAGCGATGGCGCTACCGCCAGCTTGTTTCGCTTGCGTAACCGTCGCGTCAACACCTTTTTGCTCTCGGTCGAGAACCGCGACGTTCGCACCAGCCTGCGCCAGCGCCAAAACTGTTGCGCGACCAATACCAGACGCGCCTCCGGTAACCAGCGCCCCTTTGCCTTGTAGTTCGCCAGCCATACGACCCTCCTTTGGTAGCCAACGTCGAAGATGTTACAGACTTCGCTTTGACTTAGGTTTCTTGGTCATAGTCGAGAACCAGCCGCTCTGACAAGGGGTAACTCTGACACAGCAGCCGGAAGCCACGGGCGAGTTCGTAGTCTTCCAGAGCGACACTCGCGTTCATGTCTACTTCACCTTCTGCGACTTTACAGCGGCACGTCGAGCAAATGCCCCCTTTACACGCGTATGGCAGTTCTAATCCTTGCGCCAGACCAGCGTCAAGGATGCTCGTCGAGTTTCTGGCCATGGTGAACTGCCGTCGGCGGCCGTCCTGAACAATCGTGACTTCACACAGCCCAGGAGCAGAGATCACTGATGATGCCGGGACTGAACGGTACGCGCGGCGCGTCTGGTTGGCGATAAAACGTTCGCTCTTGATGTGCTCTTTGCGAACGCCGTGTGCCTCAAGCGAAGCTGTCACGTCTTCAATCATCGTGCCCGGTCCACAAACGAATGCGACATCGATCGTGCGCGGATCGATCCACTTATCGAGGAGTGCATCACATTTAGCCCGGTCGATGCGACCATTGAAAAGGTCTATTTCCTGCGGCTCGCGGCTCATGACAAAGACCAGGTTCAATCGGTCACGGTAGCTATCCTTCAGGTCTGCCAGTTCTTCACGGAGAATGACATGTGACGACGAGCGATTGCCGTAGACTAACGTCACGCGACTCTGCGGCTCCGCTCGTAAGGTCGTCTTGATGATGCCAAACACTGGCGTGATGCCACTTCCTGCCGCGAACGCCACATAGTGTCTGCGCTGCTCGGCCGACAGTGGCACATTGAAACGTCCCGATGGCGGCAGCACATCAACCACATAGCCCGGCGCCAGCGTCGCATGCGCCCACGGAGAAAACACGCCAGCGGGTACGCACTTGATCGCCACGCGCAGTGTCTCATCCTGCACTGCAGAGCAAATGGAATAGGTGCGACGCATTTCCTCGCCGTCGATCTGCGCTCGCAAGGTCACGTGTTGCCCTTGAACGTAGCGGTACTGATCCCGCAAGGCTTCCGGCACTGCCAACGTCACAACAATTGCTTCACGCGTATCGTGTCGCACTGAGGCAACCGGTATTGGATGAAATCTACTCATAGGTTGCTATTGGGTCAGGCATGCGCACTTCTCGCAACACAAAGTACTCACCACTTTGCCCCAGGGTACGCACGTTGGAGGAACTGCATTTCCGCCAGAATATAGCCGAGGTGCTCGGTGTGTTGTCCTTGCTTGCCACCCTTATGCATCCATGTCGCCGTAGGCACGGTTAACGTCGCATTCTTGAGTACATCAGTAACATGCGTGAGCCAGGACGGACCTACGGCAGCAACGTCTGGAATGATGCGCTGCTCGCACAAGCGAACCTCGTAAGCATCTGGTGTCCACATCTCGCCGGTGAAGGGCCACAGTTCATCAACTGCAGCTTGCATACGACGATGGCTTTCGCTAGTTCCGTCACCCAGCCTCACGACCAGGTCGCTACTGCGGCGCACGTGATAGGTCACTTCTTTGACAGCAGTCCGGGCGATTTCGGCCATACGGGAGTCGCTTGAAGTACAAAGCCCCTGCAACAAAAGAACATGCCAGGCGTCAAAGTAGAATTGTCGGACCATAGTAGTGGCATAATCGCCGTTCGGCCGCTCGACTAACAAGAGGTTATGAAAATTCTGGACATCGCGCAGGAAGGCCAGCGCATCTTCATCTCGCCCCTGCCCTTCGACGTCACCGGCATAGGTTAACCATTGCCGTGCCTGCCCTAACAAGTCGAGGGCCGTGTTGCTCAACGCCATATCCTCTTCAAACATCGGACCTTTGCCACACCATTCAGCAAGTCGCTGCCCCAGGATCAATGCGTTGTCACCTAGACGTAGCAAATAGGCGAACAATGATTCTGAGCCCGTAGGAGGAGTTTGCACAGCGTTTGTCACAGATTCTTCACTTCCTTGGGCATGGGGAAGAAGGTCGGGTGGCGATAGACTTTATTGTTGGCAGGTTCGAACAGTGGTTCCTTATCACCTGGGCTACTGGCAACAATATCCGACGCCTTGACCACCCAAATCGATACTCCTTCGTTGCGACGGGTGTAGACATCCCGGGCGTGGTTGATCGCCATCTCAGCATCAGGCGCATGCAGACTCCCAACGTGCTTATGGGCCAACCCATGCTGGCTACGGATGAACACTTCCCACAGCGGCCACTCGTTCATTGCTGGTTCTCTCCGTTCGGTCGTGTTTACGCGGCTTTCTCAGTTTCAGCTTTCCGCAGTGCTTCTTTCTCGGCATGGGCAGTGAGCGCGTCACGAAACCATGCGCCATCTTCCCATGCTTGGGTACGCACACGCAGACGGTCACGATTGCATGGCCCATTTCCTCTGAGGATGCTGTTGAACTCCTCCCAGTCAATCGGGCCGATGTCATAGTGGCCACACTCTTCGTTCCACCGTAGCGCCGGGTCAGGAATGGTGAGCCCCAGGTATTCGGCTTGCGGCACGGTCTGATCGATGAATCGTTGGCGGAGTTCATCGTTGGAAAAGAGCTTGATTTTCCACTGCATCGACTGCGCGCTGTGGACAGAGTCGCTGTCAGGTGGGCCGAACATCATCAGCGACGGCCACCACCAGCGGTTCAGCGCGTCTTGGGCCATCTGCTTTTGCGCTTCGGTGCCACGACACAGGGCCATCATGAGATCGTAGCCTTGCCGTGCGTGGAACGCCTCTTCCTTGCAAATGCGAGTCATCGCGCGGACATAGGGTCCAAATGAACAGCGACACAGCGGGATTTGGTTCATAATCGCAGCGCCGTCGACCAACCAGCCGATCGCACCGACATCTGCCCAACTCACTGTTGGATAGTTAAAAATGCTAGAGTATTTGAGTTTACCAGAGAGCAAATCAGCGTAGAGCTGGTCACGGGTCACACCGAGTGTCTCGGCTGCGCCATAGAGATAGAGTCCGTGTCCTGCCTCATCCTGAACTTTCGCTAGGAGTATCGTCTTACGCTTCAACGTTGGTGCACGGGTGATCCAGTTCCCTTCCGGTAATTGACCAACAATCTCGGAGTGAGCATGTTGCGAAATCTGTCGGATGAGGGTTTTACGATAGGCTTCTGGCATCCAATCCTTGGGCTCGATCCTGATGCCGGCGTCAATGCGCGCTTGAAATGCCCGTTCCTCAGGCGACATCTCATCGTTGGTTTGTACCTGGGTGACGCCAGTATCAACCTGCTGCGCGTACAAAGACATAATCTTACTCCTCTTCTGCCGTGTCTGGTTCTGGGCCTGCGTTGTCGACTTTAGCATGCTACACGCGGCACGGGAATCGCAGCATGGAGCGCTTTCGGCCTGCGACGGACTCCTCTAGAATGTCGCCCATACGAACCCAGTGGAGACACACGAGCAATGCATATCGATCACGCTGAAATACTGAAACGGGTGGCGGAGATCGCCCCGCGCTTGGCACAGAACGCAGGAGCCTGCGATGACGCACGACAGGTAGTGAATCAAAGCATGCGTCTCATGGTTGACGCTGGCATGTTCCGCATTCCCCAACCAGCGCGCGTTGGAGGTCACGAACTCAGCCTCCGCACCCTAGGCGCCGCGGTCACCTCCTTGTCTCGCGCTTGCGCCGCGAGCGGTTGGGTCCTCATGGTGATGGGCGCTCATCACTGGTGTATGGGGACGTTTCCCGAAGAAGCGCAAGCGGCGGTCTTTGGTGATAATCGTGACGGGTTGGTCGCTGGAACACTGTCGTGGCAGGGCAACGCTGTACCAGTCGATGGTGGCTATCGGGTGAATGGACGGTGGCAGTTTTGCTCCGGCGTCGACAATGCTGAATGGGTGATGCTCGGCTGCGCTGAGCCAGATTCCTATAACCCACGCGTGCACGTGGTCGTACCTGTCGGTGAGCTGGAGATCGACGACACCTGGAAGGTGCTAGGTCTGCAAGGCACGGGAAGCAAAGACGTGGTTGCCCGAGACCTCTTTGTCCCAAGCAAGCATGCGATCGAGACGCGCCTGATGTTTGGCGGCAACAGTCCGCATATCAGCAACCATCGCACCAACCTGTACCGCCTGTCTGCCGAAGCGATGTTGTGTATGTCAGTGTCGACCGCTGTGCTGGGCTCAGCGCAATTTGCTTTGGATCAATTTATCGAGCGGACAAGGGAACGACGGGCGATTCTCACAGGGGCAGCCAAGGCGGAGCACGGTCCAACCCAGGTCCGTGTCGCTGAAGCAGCAACCGAGATCCGTTCGGCTCATTTGCTACAACAGGAAGTCTACGATGAGTTTGATCGACTATTGGAAAGTGGCGAGCGCTTCACTCAGGCCCATCGCACGTGGGTACGGTGGCAGGTATCGTACGCGGCTGAATTGTGTCGGCGTGCAGTGAACCGTCTGTTCAGCAGTTCTGGTGCGCACTCGGTCTATGCATCAAGTGCGCTACAAAGCGCTTTTCGCAATATCAACGTTGGCGCCCAGCATGCGAGCCTTGATTTCGACAGCGGTGCTGAGCCGTATGGAAAAATCTTGCTCAGCGCCAAAGGGGCAAAGTAAACGGTGTCCCCGACGGGACACCGTGCGTCTTAGCGAAAGGCGGGAATCACTTTACTGGCAAATAACTCCAGATGAGGTTGCACCCAGCGAGCGGGTAAGCCCGGGGGCAAGGTCCAGGCATAGAAATTGGTGAGCGGTGCCTCGGCCAGACATTCACGAATGACCTTAATGCAGCCGTCCGCATCAGCAACCGTGAGGAGACCGGTTTCCCGCAAGTGCGCGCGGTCACGGATGTGCGGAAACAACGGCATACCTGCGCGCTCGGCCCATTCAGCATACGCATTTACCTGGTAGATCACGTGATCGGCGGCTTCATTCCAGGTTTTTTCCGGATCATTGGAGGCGATAAGATAGAACTTGCCACCCGCCAGGGGCACGTTCGCGGTCGGCTTGCCGACCTTTTCTAGTTCAGCAATGTATCGACTATACAGATCTTTGGTAATGCTGACACCGACGTAGCCGTCGCCATATTTTGCCGCGCGACGTATCGCCGGGGGCGTAAATCCGCCAACCCACAGCGGCGGACGTGGCTTTTGAATCGGCTCTGGTGTGAGTTTCGCGTTGTTCACCTCAAAGTAGCGACCTTTGAACGTCAGCGTCTCGCCAGCCCACAGACGGCTGATAATTTCCAAGCCTTCGTTGGTACGACCACCACGTTCTTTGCTAGAGACAGCAAACCCGTCAAACTCTTCGACCTTGTAGCCAGTGCCAACCCCAAGTTCAAACCGGCCGCCAGAGATAACGTCGACCGTGGCACCATCCTCTGCTATGCGCACGGGGTTATGAAACGGCATCAGGAGCACACTGGTACCGATGCGAATGCGCTTGGTGCGCGCGGCAATCGCTGCCGCTATCGGTAGCAGCGACGGTGAATAGCCATCCTCAATAAAATGGTGTTCAGAGAGCCAGATGTCCTCGAAGCCGTGCTGTTCACCCCAGACAATCTGGTCGAAAATCTCACTGTAGAGCTGATCATAGCCACGCCGCCATTGGGGCGGGTTGCGAAAGTCATACCATAGACCGAATCGGAGTTTATTGGTTGTCATGTCTTCCTTCCTCTATTGTCACCAAGACGTCCTACAGTGCTGCGACGTTCACTGCCTCTGCCTGTTCGCAGGTATTGGCAATATCTGACACTGTCGCCCGATGCATATCGCGTCGCCAGCGCAGGTCATCGAATTCTGTTCCGCGATGCATCGTACATCGGTCATCCCACATCACCAGATCATGCAAGCGCCACCGATGAGTGTAGACAAACTGGCGTTGGGTAGCATGGGCGACCAATTCGTCGACCAAAGCGTGCGCTTGCTCGGACGTCATGCCGCGGATCGCGCCAATGTGCGAAGCGACATACAGCGATTTGCGCGCATTCTCAGGCAGCGTACGGACCATGCGCTGCGGCACCGGCTGCAGTTTGGCATTTTCCGCCTCGGTAAAATCGCGGAAACCAATTTTGGCTCGGGAGTACGACAACGCGTGCTCAGCGATAAGCCCTTCCAGTTGTCTTTTTTTCTCGGGCGGGAGCATGTCGTACGCTGCACGCATGTCGGCAAACTCAGTGTGCCCGCCGATCGGCGCGATCGATCGGGCATAGAGTAATGAGGCTCGTGCGGGAAGATATTTGAAGGAACTATCGGTGTGCCACAGACGATTCCCGAGGTTTAGCAGTCGCATACGACTCTTTTCCCCCCAGATATTGTCATCCACATCGAGATTGGCGACATCAGCAATCTCGGCTCTGACTCGGAGCTTCACACCCGGATTCAGGGCCAACACGCTCGTCTCTAGCGGTCCGAAATGCCGGGCGAAGGTGAGGTGCTGGTCTTCGCTGAGTTGCTGCCCCGGAAAAATCAGCACTGCATAATCCCAAAAGGCTTGCTTAATTGCCGCCACATCCGCGGCCGAGAGATCCTGCGAGAGGTCGACATCACCAATTTCAGCTACAAAACTGGGAGTGATAGGATAGACACTGATCGCCATGCTTCGATGCTCCTTGCCTAGCAAAACGTTTCGGTTTGCCCCGCGGCAACCACAGCGGCTTACTTAGCGCGACGGTCTCTGAAGATCAACGGCTTGCAACTCACGCGTGACCCTGTGGCCGTAGCCCTGACCGGCGATCAGTTCTATAATCTTCACATGCCGTTTGTGTACATACTGCGTTGCAGCAATGGATCGCTCTACACCGGAAGCACCACAGACCTCGAACGTCGGATGCAACAGCATCAGTCAGGCCGCGCATCCAAATACACCCGCTCCCATCTGCCAGTGACGTTGTGTTGGGTACGCGAGGTCGACTCGTGGCGTGAGGCACTGGTTGAGGAGCATCGCATTAAATCTCTGACCCGAGCTGAGAAACACGCGTTGATCGTCAGCCAACGAAATCAAGGCGCTGACCTGTCATGACTCGCCCGGTGTTGCTCAGCTGCGAAGGAGTCAGCAAAGCCTTCGGTGCTCAGGTGTTGTTCTCAGGTCTCTCATTTGGCCTGAGTGAGGGTGATCAGGTAGGTCTCATCGGGCCGAACGGAGCTGGCAAATCGACCTTCTTGAAGATTCTCGCGGGTATCGAAGAAGCAGATACAGGGACGCGTTCGCTACGGCGGCTCACTCGCGTTGGCTACGTGCCGCAAGATCCAGTGTTTGCGTCTGAACTCACGGTCGCAGAGGTTATCAATCAGGCCTTAGCTGCGAATCCTGCGGACGACATCGATCCTGCCGCGCGATTCGCTGAGACTCTAGGACGGGCAGGTTTCACGGACTTCACACAGCCCGTCACCGCTCTCTCCGGCGGATGGAAGAAACGCTTAGCCATAACCCAGGCGGTGGTCGCGTCGCCTGCAGTGCTATTGATGGACGAGCCCACCAATCACCTTGATGTCGATGGGATTGTGTGGCTTGAAACACTGTTGAAGTCCGAACCACTCGCTTATTTGGTTATCAGTCACGACCGTTATTTCTTGGAGAACGTCACCAGCCGCATCGTCGAGTTAAATCGGATGTACACTGGGGGTTTGTTCGAGAGCGAGGGACGGTACAGCGACTTCCTGGTGAAACGCGACGAGGCCCTGCGGAACCAGGCCGCATATCAGGCTGCTCTCGCCAACACCGTACGACGCGAGATCGAATGGCTGAAACGCGGACCCAAGGCGCGGACGACCAAAGCCCAGGCTCGCATTAAAGCTGCCGCCAGAAGTATGCAAGAGTTGGAAGACTTACAGTCTCGTATGGTCGAGACGCGCGCGTCGATCGATTTTACTGGTTCAGAGCGTAAGACCAAGAAACTGGTGGTGACAAGGAAAGTCTGCAAGAGCTTCGACGGCAAAGCGGTTCTCAAAGATATCGAACTGACGCTGACCCCTGGCGTGCGACTTGGACTTCTAGGACCAAATGGCAGCGGCAAAACCACCTTGCTGCAAATTCTTGCCGGTACGTTAGCACCCGATAGCGGTGAGATTGATCAGGCCGAGAACTTGCAGATTGTGTATTTCGAGCAAGACCGGGAGGCACTCGACCCAGATATGAGTCTCAAGCAGACCTTGGTACCCGATGGCGACACCGCCATCTATCGTGGACGACCGGTCCATGTGGCCTCGTGGGCCAAACGATTTCTGTTCCGGTCGGATCAGCTTGCCACCCCAGTACGGAATCTCTCTGGCGGTGAGCAAGCACGAGTGTTGATTGCCCGTTTGATGCTGCGGCCCGCAGACGTACTCATTCTCGATGAACCAACCAACGATCTCGACATCCCGACCTTAGAAGTACTAGAAGAGAGCCTGATGGAATTTCCTGGCGCGTTGGTCTTGGTGACGCATGATCGTTTCTTGTTGGATCGGGTATCAACCGTGCTGTTGGCCTTGGACGGCAGCGGTCAAGGCCTTTTCTACGCCGATTATCCGCAGTGGGAAGCTGCGCGAAAAGAAACCCTGGCTGAGACGCGACCGGTAACAACAAAGTCAACACCGCGAGCCGCGAAACCGGCACCGCGACTCACCTCACAGGAAAAGCGCGAATGGGAACAAATGGAAGCCAAGATTCTAGCGGCTGAGGAAGAGGTCACTGCTTGTCAGCATGCGTTGGAAGATCTAAATATAGCCGCAAACCCTACGGCTCTGCAGGAACGTTACCAAGCGTTGGAATCAGCTCGTGCCGCTGTCGAGCAACTCTACGCGCGCTGGGCAGAGCTGGAAGAGAAACAGAAGTGAGGCGGTTTTCCCGCCGTACCTGGGTCAGCAACAGCGGCGGATGGCACGAAATCCGTCATTCTGAGCGAGAGTGAAGAGCCTCGCAAAGGAATTCCTCACCTCGTCCAGAATGACGTACGACCAAGGGCAGAATTAAACCGAGCCACACGAGAGTGGTGCACTTTGGGGTGTCACCGGAGCGACCGTAGCGTGCGCACAGCGTACGGGAATCAAAGCTGACATGCGCAGCGTGCGCTGGGCGCACGCTACCCCAACTGTACGAGTCTTCTGTGGTCCTATTTAATCTCCTAATTTGTACACCCGCGCCACGTTCTCCCACAAAATCTGCTGCTGGGACTTCTGCGACAGCGGCGCAATCAACTCTCCCAATGCCTCCATGTAGTGTCCGATGTGGTCAGGATGAGGAAAGTCAGAGGCCCAGAAAAAGCGGTCTGTGCCAATGCTATTCATCACCACCGATGCGGTGCGCTCGTCCGGGTCGGCAGAAATCCAACACTGTCGTTTGAAGTACGAGCTGGGCTCCTGCTGCATCCCGGTGGTTTTGCCCAATGGACCACGAAACACGGCATCCATGCGATCGAGGAGATAGCCGATCCAACCCGCTTGTGACTCCAACACGACCATTTTCACTGTGGGGAAACGCTCGAACAGGCCGTAGTGAAACAGCGAGGCGAACGACTGGATCATCCCTTGCGCGACCAGCACATCCATGTACCAGGTAAAGTTAAAGTTCTCACCCTGCGCAAGTTCATCAAACCGTTTGTGAACATCGAACTGCGGCGGGTCAGCTGTCGGGTGGATACCAAGAGGGACGTCGAGTTCTTGCGCCTTGGCCCACAACGGGTCGTAGTAGCGATGGCCAGGCGATTTCTTCGTCCAGCTAAATGGCAGGAAAAACCCACCCTTGGCGCCGGCCTTTACAGATCGCTCTAGTTCGCGCGCAGCTTCGTGGGGATCGTCATCCAGCGTCACTTGCGCGATTGGCACGAGACGACCACCCGATTCTGAGCAGAAGTCAACGATCCAACGGTTGTAGGCACGGCAGTGTGCTGAGTACAGCTCCGGGTCGCGAATCTCGCCGAGGAACAGGCCAAGCGTCGGATAGAGGATCGTTTTCGCCAGCCCTTCCTGGTCCATCCGGGCAATGCGCTCTTTGGCGATCATCGAGCCAAACGGCGCACCACGCAGGTAGGTCCGCTCTGGTTTGGGAGCGATATTGTCTTTGCCCATGGCTCCAAGCTGACCAGCCAAACCCGGGTATCCGGCCCATGTTCTCTTGCCATCGACCTCGAAGATCTCCATACCGCTGTCATCAGTCCGTATGCGAAATGCTCGTTCACGGTACTTCGGTTCAAGATACTTCTCCCATAAATCCGCTGGCTCCAAGACATGGCCGTCAGCATCGATCGCGCCCTTGGTATTCACGCCGCTGTGTGTTTGGGTCATAGATGTCTCCTTGCTCTCCTATTTAATCGCTATGGGATTCACTGCCGAACCGCAGCCATACACTAGTTTAAGCGGTGCACCAGCAAATAGAAAGGTGTACTGCTTGTCTTTGTCGCAATCGTCGGCCAGATCCTTGAGCCAGACGATTTCATTGAAGATGACGCCCAGGTTACAGAGCAGCGCAGCATGCAACACACCGAGCGTCCCGCCAAGATCGCGATCGCAGCCTTTTTCGCAGCCGACGTTGTCGGCAACCAGCGAAGGGATTTCCATATCGTGGAACCAATCGACCAGTTCCTTACTGTACTCGACACCAGGTTCGTCGAACTCGCCGTCCGGGAAGAAGGCATTTTGCCCTTCTTCATAGAAGCGGTTGAGCCAGCCAGTGTGCACCACGAGGATGTCGTGCTTCTCGATGGTCACACCCTGTTTCTTGGCTGCGCCGAGGAGATCATCAAGCGTGACCCCTTCCCCACGATCCAGGTGCTTCTTCCCCTTGTAGCGGGCGGCGTCAATGAGAACCCCACGCCCGATAACACCGTGGTTGGCGATGGGTTCGATCGAGCATTTCTGGAGACCACCGATCGTGGTTTTGGGATCGTAGCCGTTGTAAAGCTTGTCGCCATACCAGGCATGCCCAAGCGCGTCATACTGTGTGGTTCCCTGCGGATACATGACGATGACGTCGTCCGTGTACTTGAGGCCACCAGCAAAAGGTGTGGATCGGCCGCTGATATAAGAGCCCTCATCATGGGTCAGGGTATGAATAGGCTGTGCACGGATTGGATGGAGCGGGTCGCCCTTTGGCCGCGCGACAGGGACCCCTAACATGAAGGTCTTACCCTGTTTTACTGCGCGCACGCCACGCAACACTTCTTCGTTGGTCAGAAAGTTGAGTGCGCCGATTTCATCGTCCTTCCCCCAACGACCCCAGTTTTTTGGCGCCCCTTTCAAGAGTTCGGTAAAATCGATCGGTTTGTCTGCCATCTTCTGTTCTCCCTAATGTCGGTTCTCTAAACCAGTCCAGGAAAGGTTGGTGCATTCAACTTGTCACCCTGAGGGCAACGAAGGGTCTCTCCGAGAGATTCTTCGCCCCGCTCAGAATGACAGGCGCGAAAGGCCACAACGTAAAGTGTACGAATGTTCGCGGATTCGATTTAGATGCGTGGTGTGTTCTCGGGTTCAGCGATCACGCGGTTCTCAATCTCGCCGAGCTTGTCGATCGCGATCTTGACGACATCTCCTGCTTTGAGCCACTTTGGTGGCTGCATTGCCGCGGCCACGCCACCAGGAGTGCCCGTCGATATGACATCCCCAGGTTCGAGTGTGAACGCAGTGGTCAAATGTTCGACCAAGTCATACGCGTTGAAGAGCAACTGACTCGTGTTGGAGCTTTGCCGCAACTCGCCGTTCACCCACGTCTTGAGGTCAAGCGCATGCGGGTCGCCAACTTCGTCGGCGGTGGTAATGCATGGTCCTAACGGACAGTGAGTATCCCATGATTTACCCATCGTGAAGGTTGGCACGCGGCGCTGCCAATCGCGCACGCTGACATCATTGGCGATCGTGTAGCCAAAAATGACCTCACGAGCACGATTCTTCGGCACGTGGCGGCAATAGCGACCAATGACCACAGCAAATTCACCTTCATAATCGAGTTGTTCAGAGGCCCGAGGCAAATGGATGTCTCCCCCAGGGCGGTTCACCGAGGTCGATTGCTTATTAAAGATCATCGGGACTTCCGGCGTCTTATTGCCGGTCTCGGCAATGTGATCTTTGTAGTTGAGTCCAACCGCCAGAATTTTGGGCGGGCGTAAAATTGGCGCTTCAAGCCGTACATTTGCCAGGGCGATACGTCCAGACGACCCAGCCAGCGCTTGCCGTGCGCTGGCAACGGCATCGGCTCCAGCCGCGATGAAGGCACACATCTCGCGGGGCAGCTGTGGAGTGGCCGCTGACAGATCGACAACGTTGCTCCCATCAACAACGCCGATCCGCGTTGTGCCGCCGTGAGTAAATGTCACGAATTTCATAACTTCCTCCTTTCTCTGATTCCAGACACGCGAACGCAGGCATTTTTATCTGGGAAACGCGCATGTGGCGAGACCACTATCAACAGCGCCCGGCGAAGGCTCGCCTTCTCTCCTCGGTTTCGCTATAGCTATGCTGCAACAAAGGAGGAAAATTATATGATTCAGGGTATTCACCATACGGCCATCTCGACACCGGATTTTGATCGGGCGCTCAAGTTTTATCGTGACCTGTTGGGGTTTGAAGAGGTGTGGTCTTCAAGCTGGAGCCAGGGAAGTGAAGTTGTCGATCGCATTGTCGGCTTACGCGATTCATCGGCACGAGTATCGATGCTCAAGGCAGGAAACGCCTGCATTGAACTTTTTCAATACGCGACACCGACGCCGCAACCAAGCTTGGCCAACCGACCGGTGTGCGATCACGGAATTACGCACCTGTGCGTGCAAGTCGCCGATATTGAAGCCGAGTATGCGCGCTTAAGCGCAGCGGGAATGCGTTTCCACTGCCCGCCGCAGATCGCTGGCAAGGGCGTCCGTGCTACCTACGGTCGAGACCCTGACGGTAATGTAGTGGAACTCTTGGAAGTAACGGATAGTGATAGCATGCCAAAGGTGTAGATGATCGTCCGCGGCGGCTGGCCCGCGAACGCCGGATGCCGACATTCGCGGGGCTGATGAGGACCGCGGCCTACGCCCGTCATCCCTGTGTTCGCGGGGGTGACATTGCCAAACACTTTCGATCAAGACAGTTTGCCCAACGACAACTTATGCTGCAGCAAAAATCTGCTCAGGCCCTTGCGGGACAATCCCGTTGGGATTGAGCCGTGCAATACTGTAGTACGTGCGTTTGATGTGATGAAAGTGCACGGTCTCGGCAACCCCAGGAACGTCGTACAACCGTTTGAGATACGCTGAGAGTCGAGGATAATCGGCAATGCGTCGGAGGTTACATTTGAACAATCCGTGATACGCCACATCGAAGCGAATCAGGGTCATGAACGCGCGCCAGTCGGTCTCAGTAATACGCTCACCAAGCAAATAGGGTTGCCCGGCAAGCCGGGCTTCCAAGTCATTGAGACAAGCAAACACGTTAGTCACGGCCTCCTCGTAGGCTTCCTGAGTAGTAGCGAAACCCGCACGATACACGCCGTTGTTCAAGTTGTCGTAGATCTGCGCATTCAATATCTCTATCTGCGAGCGCAGCTCGATCGGATAGAAATCCACCGACGCATCGCCAAACGCATCGAAGGCGCTGTTGAACATGCGAATAATTTCCGACGATTCGTTATTGACGATGGTTGCATGCTGCTTATCCCACAGCACCGGTACGGTGGCACGTCCGGTATAGTGAGGATCGGCTCGCGTATAGAGTTCATGGACGTAGGTAATATTGAACAACGGGTCAGGGATCGAACCTGGATAGGTGCCAAAGCTGTAGCCCTGCTCGGTCACGGTAGGAACGGCGATGGAGACCGAGATCACATCGTCGAGCTTCTTTAACTTGCGAAACACCAGCGTACGGCAGGCCCACGGACAGTTGAGAGCGACATAGAGATGATAGCGTCCAGGCTCCGCGCGAAAGCCACTCGCACCAGAGGGTCCGGGTGCACCGTCTGGTGTCACCCAATGGCGAAATTGCGACTCCTGGCGCACGAAGCGGCCCTGGTTGTCGGTGGCGCGGCGAAGCTGTGCGTCTCCTTGCCATTGACCGTTGACGAGCATAGGTCTCTCCTTATTGACACCTTTCATCGGTTTTTTCGATGAGAGGACTGTAAATTATCTATTTGCTTAAACATCGGTTGGTTCTGTATATCACCTCTATCAGCAAACACTGGTGAGTGGAAGTTAACCATCGACAGAGCAAAGGAGAGGTAGCCATGAAAAACTCAATCGCACTGAACAATCAATCCACCAGCCTAACCCGGATTATTCACGAAGTGCGAAACAAAGGGGTCATGTCGGCTAAGCTCATAAAAATCCTATTGTTTTGCTATGAAGGCTATAGCGATAGACCAAGTTGATTCTGCACACTGCGATTTACGCATTACGTGAAAAAACACCCTAAAGGTCCGTCTCAAAAAGAGTTTTCTCTCACAAGCCAAAAACTCATGAATAATCCGGGCTAAGCGCTTGCATGGCGCCGATGCTCCCTCTGGACAAAGGGACTCACATTTTCGGTGCTGTTTTGCCAGAGCAATTCTACACCCCGTCTCAGGAGTCGCACGAACGGTGGACAGGAGAACGTGGGCTTATGCTGGCGGTCTTGCAGGAAGCGGTGATGTCGTACTTGAAGTACGCTCCGAGTACAACCCATCGCGGCAAGCGCTTGTTTGCCGAGACGAAAGCCTGGTTCTGGAGCAACGATCAGCACTATCTGTTTTCCTTTGAAACGATCTGTGGTCACTTACAACTCGATCCCGACTACATACGGCGCGGGCTGGAAAAACGGCTGCGGCCAGAGCGCCCTCTGTCGTCACTGTCGCGCATCACGTACCGTCGCGCGGCAGTGACAAGCACCCGTGGTCGGCTCGCGCAAGCCGCGTAGGCTTTCGGTACGCGAATAAACGGCGTCAGATCGGGTGCGTGAGTCTCCAGCAAGCACTCGATGTGTCGGGGTACGGCAGGCCGTCCCCTCTTTTTACCAGCCCTTCAGATACCGCAGTGCACGACCGTGTTCCCCGCGCGCGGTGCAGCGGACATCCCTCCAATTATTGTTTCTTTCGCCTCACTGAACAAACAGTTTCTGTTGGGCTGCTTCAGAGATAGCGACCACCGCAGGGTGCTTGAGCTTCCGTTCAATAGAAATAGCGTAGAAGCGTTCGCGAATAGCCTCGATCCGACCGACTACCTGTGCTGCGTATTGGCGCTGGATTTCCTCCGCAATCACAGAGGGTGCTGGAAACAGACCAAGACCGCTCTGGCCGAACACCTTGAGGAGGGCGCTATCCTCAAACTCTCCAACCACTAACGGGCTGATCCCAGCCCCAGTGGCCCACTGATCGAACGATCGGCGTAACGAAGTGTTCTCCGTGGGAAGCAGCATGGGTGCGCCTTGTAGCGACTCAGGAAACTTGCGGCGATATTTGGCCGCGAGTTTCGGCGGCCCGAAGATCGAGACATCGCTTTCACCGAGCAAATGGTTGAAGGCGCGCACCTTGACCAGGGGTCCAATTGGCGCGTCGGCGAGCACCAAATCTAACCCGTGGACCGCGAGCTCCGCCAGCAACCTCTCGGCCTTATCTTCATGGCAAACGATGCGGATCGGATCTTTCAACTCGAGGGCAGGTTGTAACAAACGGTAGGTGATCAGTTTGGGCATGACATCAACGACCCCAACCGTAAACTGTACTGGTCGTCCTACCGAGCGACCCTTGAGCGTATCGGTCAATTCCCGGCCGAGAGTAAAGATTTCGTCGGCGTAACGAAAAACGACGCGGCCCATTTCCGTCAGGGCGATATTCCGCCCTACCCGTGTAAAGAGCTTCTCGCCCAGGGATTCCTCCAAGGCACGTAACTGGGCACTAATCGTCGGTTGCGCGAGATACAATTCTTCGGTTGCTCGCGTGATGCTCCCCAGTCGTGCCACGGTCCAAAAGTACAACAAGTGATGATAATTGAGCCACTCCATTGTTCCTCCGGTATCTGTTTTCTCTATATGTTAATCGCAAATATCGGGTTGTCGAGTTCTCCCGTGCACACCTGCAAGTGAAAACACTAAATGTGACATACCAACAAGTCGCGCAGTCCGCTACCATCGTACGCTGCCTGGCGCGCTTGCGAGAGTCCATAAATAATAGAGTTTCTCTATACGTTGTCTGCAATTATCTATTTGTCGCGTATCGACGGCGTCACTATAACGGATCAAGACAAGAGCGCGATGACACTCATATGACAGGAGAGGACATGAGAATAGACGTACGAAGCCGAGACCTGAGTGTGTCGACCGATCTTCAAACTCACGTTGAACGTCGGTTGCGCTTCGCACTCGCCCGCTTCGGCAGTCGCATTGGAGGCGTAACCGTTACCCTCTCAGAAGGACGTGGGCCGCGAGGAGGAGTCGATACACGCTGTCGGATAGTGGCTGCGCTGTCGGCCTCTGCGCAGCTGCAGGTGGAAGTGCAAGACATCGATCTTTTCGCGGCTGTCGATTGCGCGGCTGATCGCTTGGGACGAGCAGTCGGACGCGCGGTTGATCGAACTCACAATTATCCGCGCCAGCGGATCGCAGCGGCACGAGTCACTGGCGATGCCTTGTTACAGCAACGTCACTGACGTGCGACACCGTGGAGAAGCAAGAGATGGTGCGGAACGCAATAGAGGAGATTCGCGCGTTGGGGCTCACTACGCTACTCAGCCTCATGCTGGCACAAACTGCAGCTGCCTCCATGCTCGATTGGGTGACGTCGGGATCAGAGCAGGAAGTGTTTGAGATCACCGGGGCGGTTGTTTGCACGACGTGTCAACCCGATGAGGTGCGGGAACTGCATCCGGATGCCACTGCCCTCTACCCCGTGACACATTCGCAGGGACAGTTCGTCTTCAAGGTAGAGGACGTCAGTGGGTTGTCTTTGCGGAGAGCGATCTCCTGGCCGGACACGGTCGAGCTACAGCTCGCAGACGAGATGTTTTTGGCACTCGCGGCAGAAAAGAATCGCTTTAAGAAGGTCAAGCTTGATGCTCGGCTTAACAGAGGAAGAATTGTCGAAATACTCAACATCCACGTACCGTAAGAACAGTGTCTGCACTAGGCGCACTCTCGTCGGCCCTGGAGAGCCGCTGTAGACACGTAGCCTCGAATCACAGGAGGAGGGATTATATATGAAATCGCGGAAAAACTATGTCACCACTGCGCCACTCGGCATCAGTTTCTTATTGACCAGCGGCTGTGCGACGACCTGGACTCCAGGTAATCACCCACACACACTAGCGTGGGCACCGGGAACAACAACGCTCGATATCCGACCGGCACCGCAGGGACAAGATTTTCCGCATCCAGCGCCGTGGCATTCAGCGAAAAGCCGACTTCCTCTGGAAAATGTCCTGGTGTGGCATGCCCCACTATTCTAACTTTTCGTATACCAAGCTGCCCTAGCGTCGCTCTCTCCCGGCGACGCGGCCCCCAACGCCCGGTCCCTCCCTGGCCGGGCGTACCCCTCTGTTCAGGGCTCTGTCTCCGCATGGCCCCACTCACAGTTACCGTAGTGCGTAGCGCGTGATGCGGTACTGGTAGACAGACGCACTCGTTCTGTGACCTCCCAGGATGTGATCGAATGACCCCTTTGCGAGTCGGCTGTAGCCTGAGCACTTGCGCCTGCCTAACGAAGAGTTACATTGTCCAGACACACGATGTTCCGCTGTACTACCGCGGGAGGATGTCCCCAGAATCAGCGGACACGAACAGCGGCACTTGCTGAATACAGGAGAAAACCATGGAGCACTGTGAGCTTCCGGTAAAGCCGCTTGACACCCGAGGTTGAGAGACAGCAAGAGCTGCTGCGTGGTTGTTCGCACCAAACTCTCACGGCCAGACCGATGCAACGAGCA
>VGTJ01000013.1 GCA_016874775.1 Deltaproteobacteria bacterium | reverse complement strand
GCCGCCAAGCATAGCACTGTCTCGTTTCTGCCTCCACGCTCCGCGCCGCGCGCTGTGGAGGACTCAGAATGACACGATTTGGCGCCTGGAGTGTAACGTGTACGAAGGTTCTCAGGTCTGATTTAGATGAAAAAATCGCCTCTAGTGTGATACAGCAATCGTCGACACCGACGTGAGCGAAAAAGCAGACCACAGCACCTCAGCGGGTGCTGTGGTTTTCTTCAAAGACTAACCGGCCTGCCGCGTCCTGTGCACGAATACGGGCTTGAAGCTGAGAAGAGATCTCAATCTTGCGGTCCTGGGGGAACTTGTCGCGATACAACGCAGGCCGGAGAAAAAACGTCTCAGGACTCGGCACCGTCGCCTGACTCTTCAATGGCGCGACAAACCACACACGACGCAAGAAATCTGGACTGAAAAAGATCTCCTGGTCTGCCGCGGTCCATGCTTGCGGTCGATACGCATCATGCACATCGTAACTCATAATGTCTTGAGGAATGTCCCAGGAGAGGAAGATGTGCGCTTCGTATCCCTTGTTCTTCAACTCAGGGTTCACGAATTGTGCAGTTCGATCTTCGATGTACGTGAGAACACCCGCGGGATCGTATTCTTCAATCCGTAACGGGAAGAAGGCCTGCTGGTCCAGCCAGTACAGGATCTTGGGGGCATAATATCCTGGAATCCACTCCTCGCGTGTACGCGCTTCGACCACATAACAGGCAACACCGCCTTCAGGAGTGTAGGCAGGATAGTCGCGCCCCATAATCTTGAGTGCGTTGGGGGCAGCTTCAGATAGCGACCCATCAGCGGCGGTCAGCGTAATAGACGCGCGCGTGCGCGGGAAACGGACTGTTTCATAGAGGACATCGGTACCGAGAATGCGCCAGCGAAACTCCCAGGCATCGCGATTCAAGAAGTTTTCATACCCTAAAGCAGTACCCAATGCTTTGTCCTGACGACGAGGCTGCGGCTGGCGCCGCACGCGGCGCAGCTCAGGTGAATAGACAAACAGATCGAGTCTAATCTGATGTGTCTGATCTGTACGGTACAGCGTATAGAGAGATTGGCGGCCATGCCTCTCAGCTGGAGCAATGGTCTGGAAAAGCCATTGGGTATACCACTCGCCCGGCTTCGTCTGCAGCTGTCCAAGCAATCCAGCGGGCTCACGATAAGAGACTAAACCGATCGCCTGAGCGGTAGTAAGGTAGCCGTTGGCTGAGATCGTGCCATAGTCTTCGATCAACGCACAGTTGTGCCGTGGCATATGAGCAAAGTCAGTCGCAATGAAACCCATCTCTTCGGCGGAGTACGGCGCCGCATACGGATAGGGTTCGGCAGGGAGATAGGGGAAGGTTGTGTCGCGTGGAGTCTCAGCACGAAGATCCAGTTTCTGCAACTCTTCTTGAGAGAGTTCATTCACATACCGCCAGGTACGTTTTTCTGACGCCCGGCTCGTACTCATCATCTGGAGAGAGAGGAGAAACGCAACAATGAACACTCCTCCCACTATCCACGCGTCTACTTTCATATATGCCCCCTTCTACACCATGCTCAGGAAAACCTATCTCATAGAGACTCGCACCGATAGAAAATGACTGTTTCCGACTCACAGTAGCCCCTCTTGGTTCTTTAGCCAGCATCAGCCTATAGTACGACCATGAGCGACTCTCAACACCATCTGTAAAAAATTCGCGATCAATCGGGAAAGTTGTTGATCCTCGATATGATCGCATCTGAAGATACAGAGCAAGCAGCGTATCACAACCGGGTTGAGCGCTTATGTGACCCTACGCACGTGCGGGCGTTGCCAGAGTCGGAGTTCAATCAACTGTTTGCTGTCGCCGGTCTTCAAGTGCTATTCCAGCCGACCGTCACCCTTAGTTATTCTGTTGCGGAGTGGATGGACCACGGCGGGCCAGATGAGGCCACCGCACGGGAAATCGTTGCCTTGCTCGAAGCCTCAGTGGACGTAGACCGCACGGGACTCAACGTGCGCCGCGAAGATGGCGTGCTGCGCTTTAGTCATTCAGCGATGGTGTTCCTCGTACAGCCAGCGGTTGGCTGAATATCTCCACGAAAGGTGAAGGACTGTCAGCACTCGTGGTTTTCTATCCGCCTCTTGTGGTTACTCAGACAAATCTCTTGAGCCTTCTGGAACTTCGGCAGAACGAAGAGTCTGAAAAGCTGAGCGGTCACACCTCCTCGGCAGGTAAAGGTAAACTCCCACGTAATGCGGGTACCATTTGTCGTGCTCACGATACTCCAGGTTCCCCCTGCAGAGGAAACGAGCCACGTCAAAGGAGGCTTGAGGCCGGAAGTTATTTGATAACTGTGCAGCGAGGGACGTTGGTGTTTGACGATGAGTTCCCGTATTGTCGATCCGTCCGAGTTTGTCGTTACTCGCGTACATCCCTCGGTAGTCTGGTCAGCTCCTTCAATCGAGGCAGAAAGAATGGCCGGAATTGGTCCGTAGCTGGTTAAAGAAGCAGGCAGATTCTCTAGCGCAGTCACTGCATCAAAGACCACTTCAGGTGGGTGCCCCTGGATCTCAATTGTTGCTTTGCTAATGACGGTTGGCATAGGTCTTTGTTGAACGTCTCAGCGCCTCGTGAGCGGCCCAGCCGCGGCCTGTCGGTTTCATGCCAATGCATCACAGAGCCGCGATG
This sequence comes from Deltaproteobacteria bacterium, assembly GCA_016874775.1. Lineage (NCBI taxonomy): Bacteria > Pseudomonadati > Myxococcota > Myxococcia > Deltaproteobacteria bacterium. Next base: position 48,512 of record VGTJ01000013.1, on the reverse strand, counting down.
CGGCGGCGTGAAAAGTTAGACGCAACAGCTTCAGTAGGTCACGACGCTTGCAGCAGAGCTTGTTCGACTGCCGGCGGAAAGTCGACCACCACAAAATGTGAAGACGGATACAAGTAATCTTCACCCTCATCATCGATCACCCGAATGTACCGGGACTTGGCTGCGCTCTCGTCCGGGAGAATTTCGTAAATTCGACGGGGCGTCAGCAAATCTTGCTCCTCAGCTCGAATACAAATCGCAAATTGTCGTTTAGATTTTACTCGTGTCGGCATAGTCTTTAGTCCAGAAACCGTTTGATCCGCATCTTCCGTTTGCCGATGCCATGTGCCTCGAACCAATGAAGTTCAGCTCGCCTCACCGTTCCGTCCGCAAGGCGTACTCGAGCTTTTCCTTTGAGTTTCCGCCATCGCCCTCTCCCGTAGCGCTTGCGAAGAAACGGAAGGATGCGAATGCTGGGACCAGTTGCAATCGGCTCAATGTCAGCAATCTCTCCAATAATCTCAAAGTGCATCCACCCATACTTTTACAGACATTGCGGGATAAACCAAGCCAACGTCTAACGTATAGCGATTGAATAATCTTTCACCCCTCTACTCCTATATGGTTCTTTATATTAGTAGATGGTCCCATATGTTAGTAGATGCTTCAGGGGCTATCTGTATATAGATGGTGGTTTCCTTTAAGCATCTCTACACTAACCACAACCGCTTACCTGACCGCTGGAGGAGCAACGTATGCGTATCAACGGAATCGACCCACAAAATGCACCTGAAAGTGTTGAAGCCATATTTCAAGGGAGCCGGGACTTCTTCGGGCACGTGATCACACCCTATCTGGTCATGGCGCACAGACCGGAGATCCTCCTAGGCCATGCAGCCTTAGGAAAAGCAATTGGCTTCTCGACCCTCGTCGAACCACGCTTGAAGACCATGGCCTGCGTACGTGCGGCACAAATGATCGGCTGTCCCTTTTGAGTGGACATTAACTCTGCCGTTGGCAGAAATGCAGGAGTCACTGACGATCAGTTAGAAACACTGGCCACGTTCGAGTCAAGCCCACACTTCACTCCCCAAGAGAAAGCGGTGTTGCGCTACGCGGAAGGAATGACACAGACTCCGGCGGATGTGTCTGATGTGGTGTTCGCAGACATTCAGGCGTTCTTCAGTACCGAACAAATTGTTGAGTTGACTTCAGCCCTTGCCTTGGAGAACTTCCGCGCGCGCTTTAACTGCGCATTGAAAATCGACAGTGACAGTCTGTGCATGTTGCCGCCGGATCATCCGGTGCGAAAGCTGCGACAATAAACAAGCTGGTATGGAGCTATGTGGAGATTCCGCCAAGAATTCGCCGCTAATACCAAAACTCGAGGAGTTCTGTATATAGTAATCGTTGGAAAACTAGGAAGATAAGAGGAGGAGAGTCAGATGCGATATTGGAGAGCAGCACAAGCAGTGTTGGTGGGAGTGATCTGTACCATTGCCGTTCCGGCAATGGCTCAAGACGCCAAGATCAATCCGCTGATGGCGAAGGATTTGACCGGGTCCCCGAACAAGGAAGGGGCGGTGCTCCTGGTCGAGTACCCACCGGGCGGCACAACCGCCAAACATCGCCACAACGCACATACGTTTGTCTACGTCTTAGAAGGCTCGATTGTCATGCAGGTCGAAGGTGGGAAAGAGGTGACGCTGGGACCTGGTCAAACATTTTATGAATCACCGGAAGACATCCACGCAGTCTCAAAGAACGCCAGCAAAACCAAGCCAGCGAAGTTTCTGGTGTTCTTTGTCAAAGAGAAAGGTGCCGATCCTGTCATTCCGGTGCCATAACTTTCGGTTATGATCGCCGGTTACGACACAAACCGCGCGATCCAACCACCATAGAAATAGGCCGCAAAGAAGCGTTGCATATCGATGTAGCCCGCTGAAGACAGCAAGTTGCGTAAACTCTCTTCTGACGCAACACTCACCACTGATGAGAGAGTCTGCGCCCGCGCAGCATCAAAATCATGCACATGGCCGGGATGTGGACTATCGTGACGTGCCATATTGACTCCTTTCATCATCAGTCGGCAAAGGTGGCAATGACTGGATTATGATCGCTGAGGTGATCCCAATCTGCGCCTGACAATACGGTGCACGATTGCAGTCGATTCCGCCAGCGCCGGGGCACAAAAATGCCATCACAGTGATACGGGATGGTGCGATTGCCTGTCCACCGCAACGTTTGTGCTGGTGGCTGCCCTGGATTCGCTTCCTGCCAACAGTTCATTAAGCCGAACTCTTTCCGTAGTCGTGCGTGAAGTGTTGTCAGCCGCTTACTCAACGGTTTATCGGTTCTGCGCTCAGGACTGATCGACAGATTGAAGTCACCACCGATGATGAGGTCACTACCTGCCGCAACGCGCGCAATCTCATCAAGCAGGTCCAGTGTTTGTTTGACGTAGCCTCCAGGTCCGTAGGGGACGTGTACGCTGAAGACCAGCAGCGGACGGCGGCGCTTTCGTCGCCACGTGAGACCGGAGATGTGTGCACCAACAACCCAGCCGTTGAACCGCGAAAGCTGGACTTGTTTCACAGCACCGGAGGTAGAAAAGACTGCACTGCCCCAGCGATTCGGTGGCGCCATGTCCCACACCGACTGGCCTTGCAGGTCGGGATGCGAGAGAGGTGAGAGGTGCTGATCCTGCGGCCCAGACTCCTGCACCAGTAACAGGTCAACGTCGTGCTCTTCGATCAGCTTGCGCCAATGCACACGTTTGGTTCCGCCCTTTAACAGGTTGTAGGTCGCGACGCGCATGCGCTTCCTTGACAAACATACAGCGTCAGCGGCACTGCGCTGATGTGATACCGAAGACTACCGCATTGGCAACCGCCGGTTAACGGTAAAGGAATTGTGGCTTTTCCTAGCACGGGTCAGTTCACCCCTCTTCTGAAGTAGATTCTCTCAGCCGGGCAAATGCGACTAAGCACGCGACGCCAGGAGCAATGACTCCTACGACAAATAAGAGAACACTCCTTTGTCACTCTTTGAAGAACAGTGATTTTTTCCTTGTTGCCCCTCATCGCACAGTGATTGGGTTGACCCCTCCATAGCATTTCCGACTCGTGAAGAAGCTCAGTTCATCATTGTGACACAACGCTCGAGCGCACCGCGAGCGGCCCACTCGCGGCCTTTCACGTTCATTCCTTCACACTACGGGGCCGCGCTGCGGTGGCGCATGTGCTTCGGCCCTGTTACCAGCATCACGTGGCTTGCAACAGGAACTCGACCTACACGACGGCGAAAGAGAACTCGACTCGTGCGCGCTCCGTCTTATTGAGAATTCCGATGGCCCTGAGCGCACTGGTATCACCGTGAACCGCTATTACGTCTCGTTTCACTTCTCAACCTTGCCTTTCTCGTGGCGGGTTCGTTTCCACTAGTTCCAAGATGGTGCCGCCTGGATCCTTGAAACACACAAACCGGGCGGGCGGCGCATCTGGGGGACTCAATAACACAGGCTCGGAGAGAAACTCGACCCCCAGAGCTTTCAACGCTTGCACATCTGCCTCTATATTCGCGGTGAGCAAGGCAATCCGAGCAATCCCGAGGTGATAGAGGTGTGGATAGGGCGCTTCACTATCACGGGGCTCTTTCCACTCCAATAGATCGATGAGAGGGGTTGTCGGCGACCCAGCCAATTGCAGCAGCGCGCCGCGGACCTCGTAGGGTGGCATGCCGACAGCCGCCGCTACTTCCGGCGTATTGTGAGTGGGCACTTCCCACAAGACTTTGAATCCGAGAAACTCGTAAAACTTGCGAGACCGTTCATAATCGCTGCAATTGACATTGACATGCATCATTCCGGTAATGTTCATGTTTGCCCTCCTTCCCTTCCTCTTTATATAGGGATTGCAGCACTATTCTGGAAGAACGTAACAGGTAGGGGTAAACCCACCGACTTCTGATAGGCAGTATATCCAAATATTGCACTGTCTTGCCCCCCAAGAATATCACTTGCAGTATTCGTCTGTTCCACACTTTTTTCAAGCCGTTTTCTTTTACAAAAATGGGAATGCGCGGGCGCACTGGCGGCGGCATCAGGGCATTGATACCGCTAAGATTCACTTTGTGATAAGCGCCATTGAATTGTCCGAGCGTACCACTCTGGCCTTTCTCGATGATCAAGCGGATCAGCGACACGGTTTCGCACAAATGCTGGAGTGCTTTGTCACTATACGGATACTTCTACTCAGCTCCGGATGGGTGGTCGTCATCTGAGCGAAAACTGCGGCGCAAAAAAGACCAGGAGCGCTAAATCGTCGTAATCATGAAAGTGATGCCGAGCCTGCCGTGGAACAAAAAGGAGATCCCCTTCACGCAGCTCCTTTGTCACGTTCTCGACCGTCACTTTTCCTGCCCCTGTGATGACATAGTAGGCCTCATCTTCTTGGTGAGAGAGCTGCTGATCCGGTTGGCCTTTCTTGAGATGGTAGACATGCAAACTCATGGTCGGAATGGCTGGAGGCGGCGGCTCGGTGGGTGCGAGCGGTTGACCGAGCATGGTAACGAACAATCCTCCATGTTTGACAATGTCCGGGATATGCCACACTTGCCCGGGCTCAGGCATAGGAGCCGACTTTTGCTGATCTGCCATGACAATTCTCCTTTGTTCGTCGTCGCATTCTGCCGTAGGCAGCACTGTGAGTCAGCCAGGGTCGGAGGGATTTCAGCAGCTGTCACGCAGTATACAGGGGAGTCTACTGTAGTCTGGTATACAGCGGGCTGAGGTTTTCGTCCGCTCAGGCATCCCATGCGCGTTGCAGTGCTGGTCGCTGTTGCAGCCGTTCCACATAAGCAGCGACATTAGGCTTATTGGAAACATCTGCCCCCAGTCGCGTAGCCACAATGCAGGCATGGCCAGTCATGATGTCGGCACCGCTGAAATCGCCGGCGAGAAATTCGCGCCCTCGTAATCCGCTATCGACGGCGCTCAGCATCTGCGACAGCAGCTTGACGGCACGATCGACGTTGGCTTGGTTGCGCCGTTCCGGCTTGAGCAGAATCGTCTCGACGATGATGGTGTTGACCGGCGGCATAATCATGCCTTCGGCATAGTGCAACCATTGCAGGTACAGCGGGAACTCGGGGGAAGCAACATCCGGCACGAGACGGCCGGTGCCATACTTCGCCAACACATACTGCACAATCGCCCCAGATTCGAAGATCGTGACCTCACCGTCCTGCAAGGTCGGCACGCGGCCCATCGGGTGCAGCGTGAGATACTCTGGTGCGCGCATCGCGGCATCGCCTAACTTGAAGCGCTCCAGTTCATAGGGCAGCCCAAGCTCCTCGAACAACCAGACAATGCGGACGGCGCGGGTATTCGGTGCATAATAGATTTTCATTGCTTCCCTCGTGTGTGCAAAACGTTCTTCCTTCCTCTGTCCTGCCGTTATCCTCGCCCTCACGGTGCTGACGAACGTGGCGCTGGAGTTTCCCAGGAATACTTCTCGGCAATGTCTTCGGCTTGTTCTTTACTCAATCCGTGACTGGTCCAATTCGCTTGGGTACTGGCAACGATCTCGTCGATATTGTCCGCGTGCTTTAAGCGTCCTAACGAATCACTTTCATAACTCCGAGTGCAGCCTATCGCTTCTGCCACAAGCGAAATATAATTTCTGACGGTCAGACTTGCATCGCTGGCATCGCACCACTCACGTTGACAAGCGTGTGAGACAGTCACCAATGTATCAGCGCCAGTTTGGCGTACCGCATTGAGTTGATTCACGCGTAATGCCAGCCACTGGGCACGATCTACGCGGATCGAGCTGGGGCCACAGTCGTAATCAAACTCTGGCGGGGCTGTCACCGCACCGAGGAATTGTAATCCGGAAATCTGTGATAGCAACTGACTCACATGCGCTTGGTCCGCTTGCGCACGCCGCTGGCCGGACTCATGCCCGTCACGTCCACTATGACAATGTAACGCCACACGACCCGTGACATCGTGATGCCAGGGGATGTGCCCACGCTGACTGAGGTCGGCTAAGAACGCAGGAGCATTCGTGACATCGAAAGGAATCGTTTTCGCATCTCTCCCGGTGACGACATCAGAGAAATGCACGTCACATGACGGACACCAATGGACGACGGTCCCCGCTTTGTACGAGGCCAGCCGCTCAATGGTCAAATCTGTCACTGTCTGTCCTTTGGCGACATCACCGAAGCGATCCCAGGTAATCCCGCAACAGAACTGCACGCCTGCAACCGCAATGAAATCAAGCCCTAATGCACGAAACACGGTAACCACATCCGCTGCCACATCAGGTGTGCGCAAAATGTTGCAGCCAAGATACAAGACAATATCGTAGGCACGATCGGGCGGATGATACTGCTCAGTCCAGCACACCGCCTCTGCTGGGATCTGCAGCTTCTTGATCTCTTGCAATCGACGGTAATAGGCTGAGTAATTGAACTGCGCCATCGAAGTTCTCCTTCGCTATTGCCATTGCCGTACCCAGGCGTCGTACGGTGGCGTAAAGTCGGTGGATTGCCCTGCAAAGACAATAGCATCTGCTGGGATAAAATGACCCAGGGCTGTGCACTGCGCGTCCACATCTGTGTCAACATATCCGGCCAATGATCGATGTGCCAGGTCTTGAGATCTCGCGCGCTAAAGCTTCGGGCGGAGGGGCTGGATCAGAGCACGCGGAGTGCGTGGTTTACCGGGCGCAGGTGTCGTCACTGCCAGAACGTTGACCTGCACCCGCTTCGCCGTCGGATTGTGCGGGCACCGCGAGTTTGTTACAGTCGCGCCTTTCTCGCGATAAATAGAGAAGGAGCTTATGATGATCACTATTCACCATCTTGGCGTGTCGCAGTCGGATCGTATTGTTTGGTTGATGGAAGAGTTAAACCTGCCCTACCAACTGAAGTGGTACAACCGCGGCCCAGATCAATTGGCCCCGGCGGAATACCTGGCCCTGCATCCGACAGCCACCGCGCCCGTGATTCAAGATGGCGACGTCACGCTCACCGAATCGGCAGTGATTGTCGAGTACATCTGTCATCGCTACGCCGGTGGCAAACTGACGGTCGGTCCGACGCAACCGAACTACGCGGAGTATTTGTACTGGATGCATTTCAACAATAACGTCCTGGGACTATTCTTTGCGAAACTCGCGCTAGGCGCCAAGGCCGGTAGCCCCGAGGCGGAAATGATTGGCAAAGCGATCAAGCGGCGCGAGGAGGCCTACTACCGCTATCTGGACCAACGCCTGGGTAAGTCGCCCTATCTGGCCGGTCCCGAGTTTACCTGTGCCGATGTGATGGTGACCTTCAACCTGACTGCACTGCCACTGTTTGGTGGACGCGCTATCGCTGATCTGCCGAACGTTGTGGCGTATGTAAAACGCATCGGCGAACGGCCAGCCTATAAAAAGGCGATGGAGATTGCCGGTCCCGCCGCGGTCCCGCCCAAGGCGTAACTGCAACAACGGGAGAACCCCGTGATGCGCCTTGACTTGAGCCATGCAGTCGGCAACGTCGTGGTCTGGAAGTGACGCTGCTCGAGTCCGATTGTGGGCCAGATTGACAACTGCCATTTTGGGCAGCGCTCACCTGTCGTGATGGCAAGATTGTTACCGACTGCAGTTATGCCGACTACGGCTGTTGGCTGGGACTCGACGAGTTGCGCTGAGCAATCCACGAACGACAAGGGCACATCTCAAAGTCACAAGTTGAGTGGCTTGCAGGACATCAGGCATGCTATCGGCTTGCTCGGTCGCTTGGCTCTATGGTAGGTTCCTACGCATGCAGAAAGCCATTGAAGTCGTCTACACACGGGGCGTGCTGAAGCCTCTAGAAACCCTTGAACTTGAAGAAGGGGCACAGCTCACGCTGCTCCTCCTCCCCGCGATCAACGAACATGCGCAGGAAGGGTATACGTACCTCGTTGCGAGAGACCACCCGAGGAGACGCCAGCTCTACGTCAAAGAGAGAAATCTCACGGTTGGACAGTTGGTTCGAAGTATCCGTGCAGACCATCTCCTCCCGGCGGATGCGGCGGAGCGCTACGATCTGCCGCTTGCAGCGATCGAAGAAGCGCTCGCGTATTACCAGGCTCACCGTGAACTGATTGAGGCGGAGGCGGAAGCAGAGAAGCGCTACCTGCTGGAAAAAGGCTATCCTCTTGAGCCTCAAGATTTATCTTGACGACTGCGCCTATGATAAAGCCTTAGTGCGCGTACTCCGTCAGGCCGGTTGGGACGTTGTCACTCCCTTCGATGCAGGCGTTGCCGGACACTCAGACGAAGTGCACTTGCAGTATGCAATGAGTCAGGGGCTGGTGCTCGTTACCAAGAATCCACGCGATTTTGAGGAACTGCATGGGCAGTATCCACAGCATCCAGGAATTCTCGCCATCTATCAGGACAACGATCCAACGAAAGACATGAGTGTAGGAGATATCGTTCAAGCGATTAGAAACGTCATCGCAGCGGGAGTATTGATCGCAGGCCAATTCATTTCGCTGAACGCGTGGCGGTATGGGCGGAGAGAGCAGCAATGAGAGGAGCCTCACTAACGTGGACAACCTCAAAGAAACAACACGAGAGACGATAGAGGAGCATGCCATGTCAACGGCAATGACCCAACACGAAAAAGAAACGTTTCTGGCTCCGGAATTGATCTCTCAGGGCCACTGCCCGTAGGCAGGTTGTGTTCTGCTGCTGCGCAGCCATTACCGCACCGGAATGGTCTGTACGGCCTGGAGATCCGCAAGCGAAAGACGATAGTCCAGCAGCGAGGACAACTCTCGCTCGCGGGCGGCGGTCAGATCGCGTTGGGCTTGAATGACCAGGAAAGTAGTCGACAGGCCGACCAGAAACTTCCGCTCCTCAGCATTCAGCCGACGCTCGGCCAGGGCCACTGCGTTCGCGGTCAGCGGCAACCGTTGGCGATTCGCCTCCACACCGCGAATAACCGCTTTGATCTCGGTCACAGCTTGTTGTTCTGCACTCATGAGCGTCGTCGCATCCTGGCGTCGTTTGACTGACGCTTTCGCTGCTTCAGCAGCGGCCAGTGACTCGCCAAGTGGCACCTGCACCGACAGCCCGACGGACCACCCCGGATAGCGGAAGGCTACCACGTCATCAAGGGCGGACCCGAAACTCGGCGCCACACTTCCAGTGACAGGGCCGCCGGTCAGTGGTGAAGACCGTACTTGCCTCCCGGCGATGCCGAGTCCGGTATAGCTTAGGATTAGCGAGACATCGGGCAGCGCCTCGTCTTTGAGCTGCGCTATGGTAATGTCATCGATGTCGAGCACCGCCCGCAAGATGCGCAAATCTTGCCGCAGCGTAAGCGCGCGCGCAATGAGTTCGTCCGTCTGTCCTATCGTAATGTCCTCCCGCACAAGGTCGGGCGGTGGAACCAGCGCAAGACTCTGTTCGAGATCGAGTGGCGCAAAAATCAGGAGACGCACGCGGTCTTGTGCATTGGCGACCTCTTTCGTAGCACTCACTATGACATCCGACCGGCGCGCCACTTCCGACTCCACCTCGACCACCTCAACCGCGGCAATCTTCCCCAACGCCGCACGCTCGCGATCCTCACGCAGGAACTTCTGCGCCTGCGCCAGAGACTGTTGTTCCACTGCGAGATATTCGCGTGCGTGAACCCAGGACCAGTACGCCTGCAGGACGGAGCGGGTCGTGGCGGCCACAGCACTCGTAAGCTCCGCCTCGGAAACGGTTTGTCCTTTGACGCTGATCAGCCAGTTGGCACGCGCCTCATCAATGCGCAGTCCTCTGAGCAAATGTTGCGTAAACGTGACGCGCATGCCTGTACTTAACTGCGGATTGAAACGGGCGAGCGCATCGGTGCCTGAGCGCCGCACGCCATCCCATTCGACGCTATAGGACGACCCCCACGGCAGCAATTGGTCGATAGAGGCTGCTGCAGATCGTTGTCTGCTGAGAATCCCTGACGGAGAATCGAAAGTTCTCACTGGAGGTGAGTGACTATTGCTGACGCCTGCCCGTGCAGAAAATTGCGGCGTCCAAGCAGTGTTGGCCGAGCGGACGTCGAGGTCGGCGATCTCCGGACCGAACCGCGCCGCTTTGAGAACCAGGCTGCGCTCAAGCGCAAAAGCGACGGCTTGCTCCGGGCTGAGCACAAGCGAGTTGGGTTGCTGCGCCTGTGCAGATGTGTACCACAGCAAGAGGAGGCTGGCGGTAATGACTGCCACTCTTCGACACACGTATAAAAGCCCTACTTGAGATAACGACGCCGATGACACAAACCGCCCTTCGACAAGCTCAGGACGCACGGAAAAAACAAGAAAGCCAAGATAATCTCCCCGTCCGTGCTGAGCTTGTCGAAGCATGAACGGGCTGTGCATCCACAAATGATTGAGGAAACCTATATTAGACGCCCGAGTTTGCCGCTTCATTGTGGGAAACAGCCTCATCCTTCACCAGCACCCCATCAAGCAAGCGCATGACACGGTTGGCGTCCTCAGCAAAACGGGGATCGTGAGTCACGAGACACACCGTCGCGCCACCGACGTGGAGCTCGCGGAGCAACTCCATCACGGCTGCGCCGTTCTTCGAGTCGAGATTGCCGGTGGGCTCGTCCGCAAGAAGAATAGACGGATCGCCGACCACCGCTCTGGCAACGGCCACGCGTTGCTGCTGGCCGCCGGACAATTGTGACGGATAGTGACTCGCGCGCGCTGTCATCCCCACGCGCTCAAGTGCGCGCATGGCTTGCGTGCGGCGCTCACTCGCGCTCAGGCCGCGATAGATCAACGGCAGCTCCACATTCTGCACCACGGTTCTGTCACCCAGCAGGTTAAAGCTCTGGAAGATGAACCCGATTTGCCGATTCCGTACCTGTGCCCGTTGTTTGGCGCTGAGACCAGTCACTGGCTGGCCGTCGAGAAAATACGCGCCGGACGTCGCCGTATCGAGCAAGCCCAGGATCGACAGTAGCGTGGACTTACCACAGCCCGACGGCCCGGCAATCGCTATGTACTCGCCGCGCTCGACCTGCAAATCGATGTTAGCCAGCGCGTGCGTAGTCACGGTCTCCGTCTCAAACACCTTGAAGACGTTTTCCAGTTTGATGACGGTCTTGTCACCCATGTCCCCATCTCCTCTCTGCAATTGCCTACCGGAACCTGACGGTGGCACCGAGCCAGGCTGACGTGTCGGACAACACAACGCGATCGCCGGGCCGCAGATCACCTTGCAGAATTTGCACCCGGTTCGCCGAAGCACGGCCAAGTGTGACGTTAATGCGCACCGCCTCGGTTCCCTCTGGACTCAGTTTGTATAGCGTGACCGCGCCTTCTGTCTGCCCAGCCGAGGGCCGACCGATATGCCGGATCTGACTGAGCCGTTCGAGTTCCACCGTGCCATCCACAGTCATGTCCGGTCGTGCCCCCGGTGGCAGCTCGCTGGTGAGTTCCACATCGATGGTTACCGTCCCGTTCTGGGCAGAGGGCGCAATACGGGAAACTCGTCCGCGAATGATCCCACTGTGAGTGTCTATGGCAGCGGGCAGGTTGAGCCGCAGATCGTGCGTCTGCGCTTCCGGAATCCGAATGACCGCTTTCAGCCGCGCAGGATCCACCACCCGTGCCAGGTTGGCGTTGCGCGCGACGCGCTGCCCGACTTCGACGACGATGTCCTGCAACACGCCACCCATACCGGCGCGCACTGTCATTGACTCCAAGTCACGCTGTTTGAGCTGCGCCAAAGCACGACGACGCTCGACTTCAGCCCGCTGTGTTGCTAGTCGAGTCGAGACCGAGGCCTCGGTCGTGCGGACACGATCGCTCTCTAACTTTGCGCGATTGGCGAGTGAAGCCTTCCGTACCTCCGACTGACGGGCAATCAATTCCGCGAGCAGACCATCGCTCGCGAGTTTGGAGTCGACCTCTGCTTGTAAGGTCGCATCCGCTTGCTGGGCCTCGATCGACGCCGAGGCGGAGCGCAACGCCAACAGATCGCTTTGCAACGAGGCCTCCAGACTGGTGTATGCCGCTTCGGCTCCTTGCAGTTCGAGTCGCGCTTCCTGCGCGGCCTGTTCGACGTCGCGATTACTCAATTGCAGGATTACCGTGTCGGACGTGACTACTGCCCCGCGTTCGAGGAGCTTGCGATCGACGCGACCATCCAGTTCCGCTGACACCCAGCGTGAGGCGTCGTCTTGCGGCGCAAGCTCGCCCACGCCACGGAGTTCCCGCGGCACGTCTCCGAGCTGCACGGTGTCGATCCATAGTCCACTGCGGTCAACTTCAGGCGTCGCGGGTCCGAGGCGAGCGACAAGATATGCCGCAACCAACAGCACCACGGCGACGCCGACCGGGATCACTTTCCGTCGCCAGCGCCGCTGCGTAATCTCAGTTTGTGATTTCTGAATATCTACCACTATTCAGCCTTCAACGATTCCACGATATTGGTCGCCGCTGCTCGCGCGGCTGGAACGAACGCGGCACCTACACCAGCAAGGACGAGCACGGCTCCCGCGGCCGCCAGTGCCGCTACACCCGGCATTTGCATCTGTCCGATAAAACGCGCCGTCAGCTGCAGGAGGAAGTAGCCACCCACCAGGCCAGTCGCGATCCCGGCTCCGGCCATCACCGCGCCATGGCCAATGACACCAGCCAGGATGTTAGACGGCGTGGCGCCGAGCGCCATGCGGATGCCGAACTCGCGCGTACGTCCGCTGACCGAGAAAGCGAGCACCCCGGCGACGCCCACTACGGCGATCGCCAACGCAACCACAGCGAACAAGCTGAACACCGCTGCATTGAGCCGATCGGGCGAGATCACTTCTGCGCGGATCTCAGACAGGGTTGCTCCGCCCACCACCGGCTGATCGTTCGCCAGCTCGTGGATCGTCTGCGTCACCGCCGGAATGATTGCATGAGGGCCGTTGCGGACGTGGATGAAAACGCGTCCGCCGAACACTTGCTGCTCGAACGGTTGGTACACCGTGGGCAGAGCCCCAGGGATGACATGCTCGTCGTCGATGTCTGGCACGATGCCGACGATGCGGCGTGGCTCCTGACTAACGCCGATGAATTTCATGATCGGATCGGTCCAGTACAATTTCCGATTCAGCACGTCTCGCTCAGGTCCCAACTTTGCCGCCACGCTGGCGCTGACGATGACCACGCGCTCGGCGCCGTCCCGATCGTCAGTCGTAAAGTCCCGGCCCGCGTCGATTGGGACACCAAGGGTCGCGAAGTACGCCGGCGAGACCGAGCGCATGCGGGCACGGGGATCCTCATTGGCCGCGCCACTCACACCGCCCTCAAGCCGATAGCCAAAGCCTGCGCGATCAAGAACCTCATCCCTGCGCCACGGAATGCTGCTGCCGATCGCCACTTGCTCCACCTCGGGAAGTTCACCCAGTCGCGCTTGTAAGCGGCGGTAAAAGTTGCGGACATCTTCAGGGGTGCGGCCGTACGAAGTCACCGGTACGTTGAGCGCGAGTATCTTCGTGGTGTCGAACCCAGGGGAGGACGCCTGCAGAGCGAGGAATGTGCGTACCAGCGCAATGGCGCCGACCACGAGAATAAAGCAAGCGCCGATCTGGATCACCGCGAAGACATTCAACTTGCTGGCACCAGCGGCAACCCTGGCGCTGCCGCTGGCGAGCTTCAAGCCGCCGTTGCGTGCGTCGGACGGCAGACTGGGCACGAACGCGAGCAGTACCGCCGCCAGTAAGGCGAGTACGACGCCGAGCGAGAGCATCACCGGATCGATCGTGACTTCGAGCGCGCGCACCGAGAAACGGGCCGCATAACGCGACAACATGGCTGCGAGCGGCCATGCCAGCGCCGCACCCGCAAGCGCACCGAGTCCGCACAGCACCGTGCTTTCTGCCAACAACAGACGGCGCAACGCCATCGGATGAGCGCCGAGAGCGGCCATGACCGCCAGTTCTGATTCACGGCGGACCGTGCGCGCCAGAATCAAATTGGCAACATTCGAGCACGCAATCACAAAAATGAGGAGCGCGGCAGCAAACAGCACAAGCAGCACCGTGCGCGCGTTGGTCGTCAATTGTTCGCGTAACGGCACCGTGCGGATCGTGTATGCCGCTTGCGCCGGGTACGCCTCAGAGTAGTCGCGTCGAATCGACTCGTACGCTCCAGTAATTTCGCTGCGGGCCGCATCGACTGAGGAGTCTGGCGCCAGCCGGGCAAACACTTCGGTCATGCGATGCTCGCGGCCTTGCACCATAGTCGCTGACAGATGATGAGGACTGGTGACCATGTTGGCGAGCATTTCGGTCTCGGCGGGGTACGGGACCGAAGGTTCAAGCACGCCAACGATCACTGCGGGCCGGCTGCCGAACGTCGTATCGATGCGGACCGTCTTGCCAATAATTCCGGTGTCCCGCTGAAAGGCCGACGACCAGAACGCATAGGTCAGCACAGCCGCTCCGGCGGCGCTCGCACCGTCATCACTGGCCGTGAGGAGCCGACCTAGGACCGGACGCAATCCCATCACCTCAAAGTAGTTCCCACTAACGACACCGGCCCGCACTTGCCGTGGCTCGCCAAGACCGATCACCGAGAACGGTATGGTGGAGAACTCGCCGATATCCGACAGCGAACGGACCCGTTCGCGCAGGTCCTTGATCTCGGGCACCGAGAACGTCGCGTTTTCCCTGCCAATGCCGGGTGCGCTTTGACGAATGTAGACGATGCGGTCTTCACCTCGGTTGACTAACGGTCGCAGGAGCACGGCCCGCACCAGACCGAAGATGGCGATGTTCACGCCGATCCCGAGTGCCAACGTCAAAATGATGGCGATCGACAAGCCTTTCATGTTAGCGATCGAACGAAACGCAAAGGCGAGTTCCTGAACAAACGTCATGGAGTTTTCCTCCTCTCCTTGCAACGCGGATACGATCCTCACGCGATAGACGAGCGAGAACCACCAAAAGGATGCGGGAGAGAATTCGCTGATTGCCGCTTCCGTCTTCACCGCATTCTCTTTTATGCCCCTTCAGCGCTTGACAGCTCGCGACCGTAGCAGATTGCCGCCAGTTTTGGCACTACCTCTCCTCTGATGTTAGTGGCTCGGACATAGCAGAGAAGGCGTATATGGTATCCTGCGGATGCCGATTCGTGGTACTACTGCGAGGCCGAAACGGTGAAAGAATCTAAAGTTCGCTCACTATCGCAACACAAGGAGGCACTCGATGAATGACAGTCGCACTTTGTATGACCGACTGGGCGGGCATGACGCCATCTATGCCTTTATTGAATACGCGATTGCCAAGCTGATGGCTCGTGAGGAAGTGGGACGCATTTGGCAGCACATGTCTGAGGAACGTGTCAAGGTGGAACTGCAGAACTTCTGTGACTTTGCGTCCTCTCATTGGGGCGGGCCAGCGGTCTACCGAGGCCGTACCATGATCGCGGCGCACAAAGGCATGGGCATCACGGAACGGCACTGGGAAGAACTGTTAGAAGTCCTTGACGAAGCGTATGCCCACTTTCAGCTCGCTGAGGATCTGCGGACGGAAGTCCACCGCTTCATTACCTCGTTTAAATCGCAGGTCGTCGGCAGCCCTTCCTTCCGGGAGGTCGTCCGTGACGCTGGCGGGACGAAGCTTGCCGGAGGCTTGGCCTCGTATGGGGTGCAGTGGCCGACGAAGGCAAAATGAACCAACTGGCCACGACGAGAGCCACCTCACTCGTCGTGACCACAAGCGCTACGTATCGGCGGGGCTTTGCACCATCAGATACGTTTCTGTCGAGGAGTACACCGATGTCCGTATCACGACTGACACACATCAGTAAAATCGGGGTGGAGCAGATGGGCGAACTCGTTGACCGCCTCAACGACCCTGACGTTTTGCGCCTAGAAAACCTCGACACTGATTTGCGTCCACCACAGAGTGCCGTTGCGTTTACCAAACAGGCTGTTGATGACGATGCGGCCAACAGCTATTTGCCGTTCTTCGGTCTGGATGTATTGCGTCAGGCCGCAGCCGATTTGGTTGGACGCCACGCCGGACACCACTACGACTGGAAGAGCGAATGTGTCATCAGTGCCGGTGGGTTATCGGGCATTTTGAATGTGCTGCTGGCGACACTGGAACCGGGTGACGAAGTATTACTGACGGACCCGATCTACGTAGGCTTGATTAATCGGGTGCGTCTGGCTGGAGGGGTGCCGCGCTATGTCCCGTTGATCGCCTCACCACAAGGTTGGCGATTGGATACGAATACACTGGCAGTGATTGATCCCCGCCCGGTGAAAGTGGCTTTGTTGATGAGTCCCTCCATGCCAACCGGTGCGGTCTTCACGCACGAGGAATGGCAGGCGTTAATGGCCTTTTGCCACCGTGCCCAGTGCTGGGTACTGAACGACGCGGCGATGGAGCGCATTCTCTATGATGGCCGTGGTGTGATTCATCCGGCCTCGTTCCCAGTCATGCGCGACAAGGTCATCACTGTCGGTGCAGCCTCCAAGGAATATCGCATGATCGGTTGGCGTGTGGGCTGGGTCGTTGGGCCTGCGGATCTCATCGCCGATGTGGCGCGGGTCAGCATCACAAATGTGGTCTGTCAAACCGGCATCGCAATGGGTGCCGTTGCCACCGCCATCGCCGATCCGAATGATGGCATTCAGAGTTGTGCCGAGGAATGGCAACGGCGGCGCGATGTCTTGCTGGAAGAATTACGCGACTTTGTAGTCATCCCACCGCACGGAGGCTGGTCACTATTGCTCGATGTTTCTCCATTGGGGCTGGATGGCGTCACGGCTTCACAACGCTTGCTCGACTTGGGGAAGATCGCGGCGACCGCGATGACCAATTGGGGCAGTGCCAACAGCGACAAATACGTGCGCTTTGTCTTTGCCAATGAGCCGGTGCATCGCTTGCGTGGGATTGGCCAGCGTGTCCAGCGGGCGCTGACCTCATAGACTCAGAAGCTGTTGATATATTCCTCAGAGGCCGTTCCAGAAAGCGAAACCGTACTTCGACAAGCTCAGTACGTACGGGAAATCTCTCTCAGCACTTTGTCTTTCTCCGTTAACCCTGAGCGTGTCGAAGGGTTTTTCAACAGCTTCTCAGGCGCTTACACGCCACTGGGCATCGTGACCCAGCAAGCACTGTATGCGCACTTTCCCCCTAGCAATTCTCATTCTGAACCCAAACGCGCCGATGGAGTCGCCTACGGACAAGATACGTAGGCCGGGATAAGGCCGCAGGCCGTTCCCGGCGCGCGCTTGCCGGAAACGCTGCGCTTATTCCGGCCTACATTGACGGTTGTCATAGGTCAAAATGAGAATTGCTGCCAATGTAAGGTGCTCGAATCCATACCGCAGACTGGCTCGTGCGCCTTCGGTCGCTAAGCCTAGGCCCCAGTACGGTTTGGCAAGGGCATAGAATACTTCAACATCTGACGATTCGGGCCAATAGCGTAACCCGCAGTGACCAATGAATTGCTTGTCTGCCTTATGAATTACCGCCCACGGGCCAAAGCCGTGCTCCGTCCAGTGATCGATCATGAACGTGGGAATGCGTGCATCAAAGTCTGCGCGCGAGAGCGGGCGTTGCGCTGGCAGCATGCGCATCACGTCGGGCTCGGCGTAAATACGCTGGTAGTAATCATCCATGTCAGCGGGTTGAATGCGTCGCAGCAGCAGGCGTGCAGTTTCAACTGTTGTCATGTCGTATCTCCTCAGCGGAACTCCGGTAGAATACCTCTCGCAAAACGTTGCAGAAACTGCCGGTCATACGGCTGCGAGAGTTCAATGATCACCTGGCCGACGCAATGAGCGGAGGGTCTATTGCTTGGAGATGAAAAATTCCTTGTAATGCAGGAAGCACTGAGTTCAGGGAGACAAACCGATGCATCTGACAATTTTACTCGAACCCGCTGATGGGCAAAAATACCGTGCCCTGTGTGGCTTTCCCTTCGCGGTAGAGGCCGAAGGTGCGTCCCGCGAGGAAGCGCTGAGCAAAGTGCGTGAACAGATCGAACAGAAGCTGCGCTCCGGTGCTGAGATCTTGACGCTTGAGGTTGCAACACCTGAGCATCCCTGGAGACGGTTTGCTGGAACCCTGAAAGACGACCCTCTGTACGAAGAATGGGTTCAGGCTATGGCCCAGAATCGTGCGAACATTGATGATGATCCGAACGCATCATGAGTTTATATGTCCTTGATACGGATATCCTGAGTCTGTACCGGCATGGACATGCCGAGGTTGTCCGGCACACGCTCACGCATCCTTCTGACGCGTTAGCGACCACCGTCATTACCATTGAGGAACAGCTCTCCGGTTGGTACACGCTTTTACGTCGTACAAGAAACGTTACAGAGATGGCCCACGTTTACGACCGTTTGGCAGACACCGTAGCGTTCCTGAGCAGCGTACGTATCCTGTCATTTACCCAACCAGCCATTACGCACTATGAGCAGCTGCATTCCCTCAAGCTTCGTATGGGCACGATGGATCTGCGTATTGCCGCAATCACTCTGGCTCACAATGCCACGCTGGTGACGCGCAATGTACAAGACTTTCAACTCGTCCCCGATCTCCAGATCGAAAACTGGACGATGTAAACGACAGGCCCGCTCCAAGCTAGAGGGCTTGCATAGGGTTCTCCCTCATGCGCGGATCATTGCCGCGTCTTTTCTCCATTCCCTTTCCGATCATGAGTGATGACACGTGAGCAGGTGTCGTACACCATGTTCAAATTTCATGAAGGTTCCCTTCTGTCACTCGTGCATCTTTGCCCCTTTGGTGATTCGGTCCACCACGTTCTTGGCTTCGCGCAGCGCGAGCCCGACCACGTTCAATTCGTCTGGCTGGTACTGCTTCACGCTGGCACGGTTGTCAGCGTCGTGTCCCGTACTGAACATGTCTTCGATGTACAGTGCCAGTCGTGCCTGTCGCTCCATCGCCCGCCGATAAATGGTCTTGATCCCATCTCTGTCGGTACTGAGGACAATGATCGGTTGAATCACCAGCGGTGCATAGGTGTTGCCTCCCGCATCCTCATACGGTTCACCAAGGATACCGGGATTGGCACCAACGATCCCGCTGGTGAGGAACGCCGTCACATTCAGTTTCTGCCATGTCGCCAGATCGTTACAGAGAACAATCGCAATCTTCGTGTCGAACATGCTGACGCTCCATCTGCTGAGACGACTATCTTCCGAACGCATCCAATACGGACTTCACCCCGCGATCGTAATCGCCATCCATTGCCATCGGATAGAGAATGACGCGTGAGGCTCCGGCCTTCTCGATGGCCTCGACCTTCTTGGCGCATTCTTGTGCCGTACCCACGACTGCTGCGGTATCAATCAGCCGCTCGGAGACAGATGCTGCCGCGCCAGCCATGTCACCCTTCATCGCTGCGGCCAGAACCTGTTCTGCTTCACTTTGCATTCCATGTCGAGCAAATACGCGATTGTAGAACGGTAAACTCGCATAGAACGACAGGTGCTGTTTGGCAGAGCGGATGGCCGCGTCACGATCATTGCACACCAAGGTGTGAACAATCGGGTTGATGGGAATATCCTTCGTTGAGCGTCCCGCTCTCTTGGCGCCAGCGGCGATGGCGTCGACGACTTCTTTGAGCATGGTCGCGCCAAACGGCGTCGGAATGCTGACGTCTGCCACTTCACCCGTCAGTTGCAGACTCTTGGGTGATACACCGGCAAGAGCAATAGGGATCTTCGTTTCTGGTTTGCCAATCGCCATGCCTCTCGCTGCCAACTGCGTTAAGCCTTCGTGCTCGCCACGAAAGACGCTGTTCAACGTATGCACGTACATACGCAGCGCAGTAAGCGGTTTGTCCATCGGTAATCCATACGCTTGGTTCAGCGGACCGTGGCTGGTGCCGAGACCGAGAAACAAACGGCCCGGTGCGATGGCGTTGATCGTGAGCGCCTGCAACGCCGCCAGCAACGGTGGGCGCAAGAAGATGTTAAAAATGCCGGTGCCAACCTGAATGCGCGAGGTTGCGGTGGCCACATGTTGCGCAAGCGACAACGCATCCGAAGCGACTTCAGTCACCAAACAACTATGAAATCCACGCTGTTCAGCCGCTTTCGCGTACCCAACTGCGTGTTCGACGGTCGCTTTTGATACACCTCCGCCTGAAACTAATAACCCTGGGGTTTGCATACGATCCTCCTTTGATCACTACAGTTTCGAGAAATGCTTATATGAGACATCTAACCGTTGCACACCGGCGGCATAGGTGGCCCAGTCAGTGTGTTGGGGCTACATCTGGACACCAACGCGGAATTTTCGCTTTTTCTGCTCTGGTTGTGAGGCCTGAACTACAGCATACTGCTGCTCCCCTCCCAACAGCTGGGCCAGCATCAGGCCGGTCGATGCGGACGCCATGTTCTGTAACACTTTGCGACGAGTGATCTTCATGTCCTCTCCTGTTTCTTGTCCGGTCTCTTACGCGGTTTGTTGAGCAGACTGAAGAGCGGTAGACACCGCTGACGATAAACCAGCACCTTGATTTGCCAGTGCCTCGCTTGACCTCGTGCGGCCAAATAGATAGCTGCATAACGCAGAGTGGAGGAATCGTACGAAAAGGAGTCACGTGTGGCCGCAGTGTAACGTGTCCGAGGAGCAGGCAATGACAACCAAGAGAGAACATATTCGTACCACCTGTCCCCGTGATTGCTACGACACGTGTGGCATCGTTGTCGTGAAGGAGAACGACCAGATTGCATACGTTCGCGGCGACAGCGAACATCCAGTGAGTCGCGGTAAACTCTGCGCTAAATGTTCCATCGCTTACAACCGTGAATGGCGTGATCCGCAGGTGCGGCTTACACGACCGCTCCGGCGCATCGGACCTAAAGGCGAAGGCAAGTTTACACCCGTGTCGTGGGAGACAGCTCTGACGACGATTGCCGAGCGACTCACACACATTGTCACAACCAACGGAGCGCACACGATCCTCAATGCACATTACTCAGGCACCATCTCGCTGCTCGCATTTCTCTTCCCCTTACGCTTTTTCTTTCGTCTCGGGGCAACGGAAGTAGACCCTGATACGATTTGCAATAAAGCTGGACAAGTCGCACTCTCGTATATGTATGGCACCCCCACGCTTGGGTTTGATCCGCGCACCGCCCGCGATGCTGCGTGTATCGTGGTGTGGGGTGCCAATCCCTCTGCTTCGGCTCCACATGCCCATGAGCACTGGCTGCGCGAGTCACCAGCTAAGGTAATTGTCATAGATCCGGTTCGCACACCGACCGCGCAGGCAGCCGATCTCCATCTGCAACCCTTCCCCGGCAGTGACGCCGCGCTCGCCTTTGCCTTGTTGCATGTCCTGTGGCGTGAGGACCGGATTGACCGCGATTTTATCGCGTCACACACAGTGGGGTGGAACGAAGTTGAACCACTGGTGCGTGACTGTACGCCAAGCTGGGGAGAAGCGGTCACTAACGTTCCCGCGCACCTGATTGAGGAAGCCGCGCGTCTGTATGGCAGCGGCCCTTCTCTCTTATGGCTTGGACAAGCACTGCAACGCCAACCGCAGGGTGGCAATGTCATGCGCGCGTGCGGCCTGTTACCCGCTGTCACTGGCAACATTGGCAAACCTGGTACCGGGTTCCTGTACCTCAATGGTCCTGGCGAACGGAAGGTTGATCTGGAGTATCTGGTAGCGCCACAATTGGCGACCGCTATA
Organism: Deltaproteobacteria bacterium; assembly: GCA_016874775.1. Classification (NCBI taxonomy): domain Bacteria; kingdom Pseudomonadati; phylum Myxococcota; class Myxococcia; species Deltaproteobacteria bacterium. The sequence continues at coordinate 26,815 of VGTJ01000013.1, read as the reverse complement.
GCACCACCAGTGAGTCACATGGATGTAGTCGAGTACTTAGCTGATCCAAGCCGTTCCCAAGCCTTGCTCTGCTGGAACATAAACCCAGCCGCTTCCAATCCGCAACAAGCACGTTTGCATGCCGCGCTGCGCCGCGAGGATCTCTTCACCGTGGTAGCGGACCTCTTTGCCACTGATACGACCCGCTTTGCCGATATTGTCCTGCCTGCCGCCAGCTTTTTGGAGTTTGACGACATCGTGACCGCGTATTTCAACCTCACTGTGTCAGCGCAAGTGAAAGTCAGTGACCCACCTGGAGAAGCACTGCCCAACATGGAGATCTGTCGACGTCTGTCGCGGGCCATGGGCTACACCGAGCCAAAATTATTTGAAAGCGATGCGCAGGTCATCGCCACCTTGCTTGAGCGCATGGACATTGGCGAAACCTTTACCTCACTGGCAGAGAAAGGCACGGCCTTTATTTCGTCAGAGCCGGTACTCCAGTTCGCGGATTTGGCATTTCCGACGCCCAGTGGCCGCATTGAGCTCGCCTCTGCGCGTGCGGCAGATGATGGCCATCCACGCGTGCCGCAACCTAGCGCTGATCCACGACCCAGCACCGGACGGCTTCGCCTTTTGTCGCCCGCATCTGCGTGGCTCGTGAATGATAGTTTTGTTAACGTCGAGAAGATCGCAGCGCGAATCGGTCCGGCAACGGTGGCCCTTCATCCACAAGACGCTGCCGAACGGGGAATCACTGACGGTACTGCCGTCGTGCTTGCCAATGACACTGGCCAGTTGTGTATGCAAGCCACGTTATCCACCGAGATTCCGTGCGGAGTGGCGTTGACGCACAAGGGGCGTTGGCCGCAGCGTGAGGGGGCACAGAGCAATGTCAACGTGCTCAATCCTGGTCGGAAAGCGGACATGGGAGACAGCACCGCCGTCCACAGCATCGAGGTAACGATCACGGCTGTGCCATAAGAGAGGGAAGCTATCTCAAAACTCATTTAAGTCAGGAAAATAGCAGGTTCAAGTAGTACCGAATGAAGAAAACTCGCATGAACGCACGGTAGGTTTTCTGATCCCGTTCCAGAAAGCGATCCAGGCGACGTGCATTATTGAGCCAAGCAAAGGAGCGTTCGACTTTCCACCGTTGCCGACAATACCGTTTGTGATGACGATCTTTTGGCGGTCGCCCCAGCGGAATGGCGATGTGATTTTTGCGATACGGCGCAATGGGAATAATCCGCCGAGCGCGGAGCGCACGGCGGAACGGTTCACTATCATAGCCTTTGTCCAACCCGAGGCGCTTGGGTTTCCGTTTGCGCGTGCCGATACGAACGCCATCGAGGGTGGTCAGGATAGAGCGTTGATCATGCCAGTTAGCTTTGGTGACGGTGAAGTTCAGCGGATGCCCATGCGCCTCGATGAGGAGGTGGCGCTTGAGGCCGCGAATGTGGTGTTTGCCGGAGTAGCCGACTTGAGCCGCAGCCCTTTTTTTGACTTGATCACACGGGCATCATGATCAGCATTGGTGAAATTCAAATAGCCTCGCCGGTCGGCTTCTTGAAGCAAGAGGTGAACGATCTTTTGCCACACGCGGCGGCGTTGGTATTCGAGCAACCGCCGGTGGCAGGTTTTCGGCGAAGCGGCAATGTCGTGGGGCAGGTCTTCCCACTGACAGCCGGTTTTGAGCACGTACAAGATGCCATTGAGAATTTCCCGTTCGTTGGCGCGAGGCCGTCCGGTTCGCGCGCCTTTCGGCAACAAGGCAGACAGATAGTCCCATTGGACATCAGTGACATCAGACCGATACCGCTTTCGTGTGAGAGAAGGAACATCAAGCGAGGAGGCTTTTCGTGAGTAAGGGCGTGTACGTGCAGGCTTCATCCCGCCATTTTACTGCGAAAACTGCAAGTTTTGCGAGTTTTGAGATAGCTTCAGGCTCACTTCGTGATAGTCACCTACGTTTGACCATGTCCGGAATATGCCACGCCTGCCCGGGCTCTGGCATAGGACCAGACTTTTGTTGATCTACCACTAGAATTCTCCTTTGGTAGCAACGAGTGCGCATACTGATTCGAGATAAGCACCACTTCTCTTCCTCAGTCGGCACTTGTTGCAGCGCTGCTACACACGTTGTACTGATGCAACATCCACTCGCGCCATCTTGCCAGTTTTCCCTCGTGAAACAACAACGGTCGTACTGGCACGTAACGTGCTCCATATGACACGACACATCGCGGTGTCGTCCAGAAAAGCCGAACAGTCGCATCACAATTAGAGAGGAGACATTCTACTATGGCAGCACGAGAGGAAATCCAACAGTTAACTGAGCAGTTGATGGCCGCCTTCAACAAAGGAGATCCGGTCCCATTCATTACTGCATTAGATGAAGATCTAGAAGTCTTCGATCATGCACCCTATCGCTTTGACAGCAAAGCGAGTTTTCTTGCCTATCTGCAAGGGCTGATGGCAGGCGCGGAAACCGCCAATATCGTGTTTCATCAACCCTCATATCGTGCGTTTAATGACAACACGGGCATTGTGAATGCTTATGACATCCTCACCCTCATGCCCAAAGGAGGTGGCACGCCACAGGTGCAAGCCAATCGCACAACCTACGTGTATGTTAAAAAGGGCGGGCAATGGAAGATCGTCAGTGCTCACTTCTCTCCGTTGCCGCAACACTAACTGATCGAGGGGAGACACAATCATGTCCAATGTCACGCAATGGATTGAGAAATTTCAAGCTTTCGGAGCGCGGCCGAGTCCCGAGAACTACGCGATACTGTTCGATCCAGAGGGAACAGTGTTCGACTCCGGTATGGAACGCCCGCTGAAGGCGACGGAAGTTGCAATGCACATGGGCGGCATACTGAAGCTGATGCCAGACTTGCATATCACCGTACATCGCTGGCGTGAACGCAAAGGGACCGTCTTCGTCGATGCGCAAAATGCGGCGACGATTGCCGGGCGCAAAACCCTCTGGGACGCCGTATATTGTGTCACGCTGCGTGGCGATCGGGTGATTCGTGGACGTCGCTACTACGACCGTGCACCGTTGCTGGCGCGCGTTTCCCCTTCTCTTCCATCACTACCAGTGTACGAACCGGTCGTGGATCAAGAACTCGAACGTCAGAGCACGACGGAGACAGGAGCGCCACGCTTCACGCCGGAAGAGTTTCTCACACAGTATGCGCAGCTCTGGCAAGCACCACAGCCACGACGGTTTGCCGAGTTCTATCACTCACAAGGACGGATGTTGAATCCAGACAACTATCGTCCGCTGCGACGAGCGGAAATCCCTGGCTACTACACCTTCCTGTTGTCATCGATTCCTGATTTGCGTTTAGAGCAACTTGCCTGGGCTGGAGATCAGCACCTTCTCTACGTGTAGTGGCAAGCACGCGGCACGTTCGTCGGCAAACCATTACAACTCAATCTCGTCGATCGCTTCGAATTCCTTGCTGGCCGCGTAATCTTCGGCCAGGCCTACTTTGACACCGTTGCGCTGTTGAGCTTGGCAGAGCCGTCGATCAACGCAGTACAATTTGCTCCGTCGGCAGTGCAGTCAGCCACTTAAATCAGACCCGAGAACATTCGTACATTTTACACTACAGACTTCGAGCCGTGTCACTCTGAGCCCTTCGACTTCGCTCAGGATAAACTCCGCGAAGAATCTCTCTGAGAGGCCCCCTTCGTCAGGCTCAGGACAGGCTTCGGTTCACTCAGGGTGACGACGCGAGTATATGAATCTTTCATGGTTTGATTTAGTCAAAGAAGAAAATGAGTAACTGTATGCGATGGTGCAACGAACCTGCGTGACATGCAATCGTACGGCTTTGTCATTGTTGTGGGCTGTTTTTTGGTTTCGATGCTGATACCAATGCCGCCTTCACCCAGAGGCTGGAGGGAGAGCATGAAACGGCAAACGGCAGCGTCACTGTTGCTATCGGGTTGTGATGATCTCACCCGCCCACAGTTCGCGCAAGAATTGTTGGACTGGATACACTTCGATGCCGTCGTCGGTGAGTCGCTTTTCGCTCTCCAGTGAAACGACCATCTTCCGCGTCAGTGGGATTTCCTCCGCCAAAGCGAGCAACCCCTTGTAGTCACGGCGCGAGATTCTCCCTTTGCCCTTGACCTCAATCGCGACACGGTCGCCGACGACAAAATCCACTTCCATCTGTGACAGACTCCGCCAGAAGGTCAGTTCCTCGTCTCGCCGCTGGTAGCCAAGAAACGCTTGCAACTCAAGAAAGAGCAGATGCTCCAGGGCGCGGCCAAATAGGTCAGACCCAGGCTCGATAGTTCCACGCCGCGCCAGCACATTCGCAACCCCAATATCAAAGAGGTAGAACTTGGCAGTGGCCACCGCTTTGCGTTTCTTCGTCTGTTGAAAGGGAGGGAGCAGAAAACCGAGGCGCGTGTCCTCAAGAATCTCGTAGTATTCTCGCACAACTCGGGGCGGGACTCCGGCGTCACTGGCGATAGCTGTGAAATTGACTTGCTCCCCATTCATGAGGCCCACGACCGGAAGAAACCGTGAGAAGTGTTCGATAGAACGAGTGAGTCCTTCTGCCTGGATTTCTTCCTTGAGGTAGGTGCCAACATACGCTTTGAGGTCTTCGAGCGGATACGGTGCATCGAGAATGGCGGGCAAGCTTCCGATGTTGAGCCGCTTCTCCAACTGCTGAAAATTCACTTCAGGTGAGGCAAGAGGAAAAAGATGGCAGGTCCATGCCCGCCCGGCCAACAAGTTCGCTCCCCCACGCTTGAGCTTCCGCACGCTGCTGCCTGTCAGGACAAACCGTAGGGCTTTGTGGCGTTCAATCAACAGGTGCACTTCATCGAGCAAGGAGGGTAATTTCTGGACTTCATCAATAACGATGACCGCGTCCTGAGGCTGGAGGCGTTGGCGAATGAGTTCCGGCTGCGCGGTTAACTCACGAAAGGTGTTTGCTTCAAGGAGATCGTAGAACTTTGCCTGGGGAAAAAAGTGTTGCAGCAGCGTACTCTTCCCTGTTTGCCGTGGCCCGAAGAGGAAGAGCGACTTGTGCGCCAGCAGCGTTCGCACGTCCAAAATTCGCGAATACATGCGTTAATAGTAAAAATTTCATGAAATTTTGCAACCCGGTGATGAAATTTCATTAAAAGCGAAGATAGGGAAGACACCCAACCGAACCATGACTGTGTACTATTCCTACGATTCTCACGTGGTTAAGCCACCTGAAGCACAGACCACCCTTCGACCCTTCGGCAAGCTCAGGGGGTGCGGGATTGCGTCGTGATAGTGTCCCCGTTCGTGCTGAAGTCCTGAGCCTAGTCGAAGGATCGAAGTATGAACGGCGCACATCCACAACTCATTTAGCGCGTACCACGAACGCATGACGCGAGTGAAATTGGATACTTACAGTTAGTGACCTTTTGCTAAAGGAGAAATTTTGCCTGACTTGACATTATCAATGCACTCTCGCAACCGCTTCCACTTCGACAAGAAGCTTCTTTGAAACTAGTGAGGCCACACCGATCCCCGTGACAGCAGGACGAGAAGTCCCCAAGAACTCCGATATAATGGGCGCGACTGCTTCCATGTGATCCTCGAGTTCCCCACGTATGTACACGCGAACGTGGAGCAAGTTGGCGACAGAAGAACCACTCTCTTGGAGCGCGATGCTGAGATTCGTCAGCGCGTTCTTGAGCTGACCCGCAATCGTGGTCTCGGTGACCTCGTGTTGCAGGTTTCAATCAACTTGACCTGAGACAAAAACCAATCCCGTATCAGTGTCCACCACTGCTTGTGACAGGCCGACTGCCGAGCCATCATAGAGTTGCTGTGGATTGATGAGTTTTTTTGCCATCATGCCTCCTCGGTTTGAAGGTACACTCGCCAGGTTATACAGAACAGCAAGGAGCGTATCCATCACGGTGGGCGTTCCGGAGCTTCGGTTGACTCAGGAGCGAGGCTTGAGTAGCAAGGTTCACATGCTCGCGGGAATCCACTGAAGAAAGGGGAGATGAAGGGACTCACTCCGACGCTTGTTCTCGCTCTCGCCGGATCGCCTCAGCGAAAGCCCTCAGCGCCTGTTGTATCGTCAACCGGATGTCCGCACGGGTCACAATACCGCCCTCATCAAGGTGTAACTCACGGAGTGGTATGGTCAGACATGCTTCGGGGACAATGCGTCCAGACATGATGGTGACTACTTCGGTCAAGGACGCAATGGTATAGGTCGAGCGCGGCGAACTATTAAACAGCGCAATGGGTTTGTTGATAAAGTCAAACCCGCCAACCAGCCAATCGAGCGCATTCTTGAGTACGCCCGGCATGCCATGCGCATACTCTGGGGTTGAGATAATCAACCCATCGGCGGCACCAATTCGAGCGCCGAAGTCTTTCACGACCTGAGACACAGATTGGCTTTATCGCCTTAGGAATCGCCCAGGGTGCGGTCGACCTCTGTATCGAACTGGCCAACAACAAGTCGTCGATTGGTAACCCCGTACCGCTACGCGACCGGTCCCTGTTTCAGGTGCGGCTGGCTGAAGCTGTTGCACTGATCCGGGCAGCGCGCGCGTGGTTACGGGAGGCGTTACAGCAACTCAGCACGGCAATTTTGGCTGGGGAAACAGATCAGTTCGAGAAGCGCGCCAACATGTTGTTAGCCTCTACCAACGCGTCACATAGCGCCGCGAAAGCGGTTGACATCATCTATACCATCTCAGGCGCTGGCGCCAACTATCGCAGTAACCGTTTGCAGCGTGCGCTACGCGACGTGCATGCCGTCACCCAACACTTTGTCACTGCCGCGCCGCAGTACGAATCCGCCGGGCGTATGTTGTTGGGTCTACCGCCGCTGTCTCCGCCGTATATTTTGTCATAAGGCACTCTCTGTCCCATCCCCTGTGGTCTTGTCGCCGAGACCGCGCTATGAACCGGGACGAAAGCGAGGGGCAACAACTATGTTCGAAGGATTCGAGCGTATCCAGATCACAGCCAGTGGTGCAACCATCAACGTGTTGAAAGGCGGCAACGGCACTCCGGTCCTTCTGCTGCACGGCTATCCACAAACCCACGTGATGTGGCACAAGATCGCACCCCGATTAGCGAAAGATTTCTCTCTGGTGCTTCCTGACCTGCGTGGCTATGGCGACAGCAGCAAACCGCCAGACGGACAAGATCATTTCGGTTACTCAAAACGCGCGACCGCGCAAGATCAAGTTGAAGTGATGGAGCAATTGGGCTTCAAGCAATTTGCCGTTGTCGGGCACGACCGCGGTGGTCGCGTCGCACATCGTATGGCGCTCGACCATCCCGAGCGGGTCACGAAACTCGCGATTCTCGACATCGCGCCGACTCACAAATTGTACAGTAACGTCAACAAAGCCTTTGCCACCGCCTATTATCACTGGTTCTTTCTGATCCAGCCTGCTCCCATGCCGGAAACGTTGATTGGCAATAGTGCAGAGTTTTACCTCAACTCCTTGCTCGGCATTGGTCGACTCAAGCCACATGCGACTACCCCAGAAGCTTTTGCGGAGTATCTGCGTTGCTTTCGCGATCCAGCCACGATCCATGCTACCTGTGAAGATTATCGCGCTGCCGCGTCGATCGATCTGGTCCACGACGAGGCAGATATGGATAAAAGAGTGACCTGTCCCGTCCTGGCCTTGTGGGGTGAAAAAGGCGTGATGCATCGCACGCACGATGTTATCGCCGTATGGCGGGAACGGGCCAACCATGTCAGTGGCAAGCCACTTCCGTGTGGTCACTTCCTCGCCGAAGAGGCGCCTGAGGAGACGCTAGCGGAGCTGAGAGCGTTTCTTCAAAGCGCCACCGCTTGAGGTCTGGGGTATCGATTTACGAAGTCACTCGCGGAGGAGGAACAAAAACGGTAAAGTTCACAACCTGCACCCCTTCGTGCTGCAGAAGCCAACGTTTCCGCTCCAGGCCACCAGCATAGCCGGTCAAGGCACCAGTGGCGCCCACGAGTCGATGACAGGGAATGACAATCGCAATGGGATTCAACGCATTGGTCATACCGACTGCGCGGTAGGCGGTCGGTTTTCCTAATTGCGACGCCAGCTCACCGTATGTGAGCGACATTCCCGGAGGAATCGCCCGCAAGGCTGTCCATACCCGCTGCTGAAACGGCGTACCTCCAGGATCGACAGGGATACTGTTGATACACGCAATGTCTCCTGCTAGGTACGCACGGATAAGGCTGCTGAATCCTTGTGGGTCAATTAACTCGCGCAATTGGCAATCTGCATAATGCCGCTTCAACAAGGTCCGCATACGGTCTTCGTAGTCAGCATAGTCAAGTGCACACAGATGCTCCCCATCAGAGAGCAGAAGAATCTGTCCGAGCGGGGAATCAAATCTATCAAGAAAGAGTTTCATCGTTATATTCTCGTAGGATCTGTCTATTCGACTCTGTCTGTAGAGAAGACACCACACGCAAAGAAATGTGAAAAGCCCCGTATAGCCAGCCGCTGAGAAATGTGTAGAGTACCTGGGAGCAAAAGAGGAGAATAACGAATGTTGCATTCGCTGTATTTCATCACACGCAAACCATCGACGACGGACGCAGAGTTTCACCGCTACTGGCGGGAGGTACATGGCCCGATCGCCAAGCAAATTCGTCAACTCCGTGGCTATGTCCAAAGCCATCGGATTCCCTTCACCGGTATGAACTCGACGTACGACGGGGTAGCCGAAGCGTGGCTGGAAGATAGCGCCGCTCTCGCTGCGCTACGAACCAGTTCGGAATACCTGCAGGGCGCACTCTCTGACGAGCTAAACTTCATTGATATGAACCGGGTTGAATGGATGATTACCAACGACCACGTGATTCTCGACGGTACGCCAGCACCACAACCAGTGAAGTTGATCTTTCAACTCAAGCGGAAACCAGGCTGGTCCCTTGCAGATGCGCGCAAATACTGGATCGAGGTACATGGACCGATTGTAAAAAAACTCCCTGGCCTTCGTCGTTACGTGCAAAGCCACCTCGTAGACGCAGCGTATAGCCATGCGGAACCGAAATGGGATGGAGTGGCGCAATTGTGGGTTGATGACACGACAGCCATGCAACGGCTGCTTGATTCCAAAGAGTTTAAAGATGGCGCATGGCCAGACGGCGAAAAGTTTCTTGATCTACCCATTGCGCGCAGCTTTGTCGCTCAGGAACATCGAGTGATATAGTTTACGTGTGTAAAGGCTCTGGTCACAACTTGCGCGAAGGAGTTCGTTATGAACCGACGACAATTCAACAAGACTGCCAGTATGACCCTGGCTGGTTCGCTCCTGGCGAAGAAGTCATTGGACGGAACGGACGCCCATGCCGCTGATAAGGCAGATGCCAATCGCGGCGCTACACCTGCAGGGCCAGTAACACAGGTAGCAATGGTCATTCATCCGGCGTTTATTCCGCTTGATCTGTTTGGACCGCAGGCAGTGTTTGCGCTGCTGGGCAATGTCAATGTCCATCTGGTGTGGAAAAATCGTGAGACAATTGTCGCGGCAACTGGCATCCCCATCCAACCAACGACAACGTTTAGTGAATGTCCCAAGGATCTCGACATCCTCTTCGTCCCAGGCGGACTCGAAGGGGGCACGGCGATTATGAATGACGCTGAGGTCATCGACTTTCTCGCCGATCGTGGGCAACGCGCAAAATATGTCACCAGCGTGTGCACCGGGTCGCTGCTACTAGGGGCTGCAGGCTTGCTGCGCGGCTATCGGGCTACATCTCATTGGACCGTCCGTGACCTGTTACCGTTATTCGGGGCTGAGCCAGTCGCGCAACGGGTCGTCACCGATCGCAATCGTATCACTGCTGGTGGGGTTACCGCCGGAATCGACTTCGGTTTACAAGTCGCGGCGCGTCTACGCAATGAAGAATATGCCAAGATGTTGCAGTTGATGCTCGAATATGACCCCCAGCCGCCATTCCAGGCCGGAAGCCCGGACGGTGCGGGAGGAGAACTGACAAGCAAAGTGCGCGAACGCCGCGCCCCGGCTGTCGAAGCCGCACGGCAAGCAGCATTGGTCGCGCAGAAACGGCTGAAGATTTAACGTAGGCGGGTTCCGTCAAGCAAGTGCAACATCGCTATGACCCACCCATACAATTATGCATTTCAAATGCATAATTGTATGGGCCCTTACTGAAGGGTGAGACCTCCTTGACTACGGTCAGGGCGAAAAGCGTCACGCATGGAATTTCGCGGTACCTCAATCAAGAAGTAGCCTAAAATGAAAAAACAACGCCCCGCGAAAAACTCTGCCAATGCGAGGAAGCCGCAAACGCACGATCCGCAACTGAACCCACCGTTACCTGCATCGGAACCAATTGTGAAGATGCTTGATGATCTGGTGGACATTGGACGCCGCCTGAGCGCCAAGGCAGCCGCAGGCCGCCCACCGTATCAACCACCACCAGGCAAGGCTCGTCTCCTTTCTGTATTCACGCTCTTGTCTCCAGTTGGTGGAGTAACCGTGCAAAACCTCCCATCTCTGTTTAGCGAAGGGTGTTGTTCGGAATGCTTGACTCCTCGGGGTCAGCGGACAAAACGGGTCATGGAGGTGACTTACTCTAGTGCTGTTTCCCGGCGTTGTGATGGTGCTTTAGCACAACTTGATATGTCTCGTGGACCAACATTTCACGTATTCTCAAAAGACTTTCTCTCTCTCTTGACTACGCAAGAACATCGACTGTTCCGCTGGCGTAAGGTTAAGGTGCGCAATCCAACGAAGATCACAAAAGAAATGTTCGAACTCATTCACTCCGCTTATCTCGTTTATACCGTCGCATTACGCGGCAGTAACCCAGATCGAGATGCATGCGACGCATGCGGCGCGACCATTCAGCCGTATTACCCGCTTGTGGGTGGCCTCCCAGAGTGGCTCAATCCTATCGGTGATGCCGTGCGTCGTGACCAGCCAGATTACTACGTGTCTGCAGCGGACCTCCCTGAACCTGTTCCTCCGTGCTTTACAATTGGGGACCAGAGACGAGGTGTTCAGCTCGTTTTTACTGGGGGGCATTGGCGTAATATCAAAAGACAGCGGGGTACGGTTGGCATCAATACCTGGGGAGTGGGATTTGTTGATCCAGAACTCGTAGAGCCTGTTCCGACGATTTGATACAGACGAGCAGTAAGAATTTCACAGGAACGAGTGTCGGCAATACGATAGCGCAACAATCGAATACCGGAGGAATGACGCGATGATACAGCACGATCCGTTGCAGGCAGCGCGAACACTGAGGCCCACGATTCTAGCCGTGCGGAAGGAAACAGAAAACACCCGTCGGTTAGCTCCATCAGTAGTTGCCGGACTCATTGATACTGGTCTGTGTCGCTTGGCGGTACCAGCCAGTCTTGGTGGCCATGAGGTAGACCCAGTTGTTGCTCTACAAGTGTACGAGGAACTTGCCTCTGCTGAAGCATCGGTCGCCTGGATTGCCTGGAACAACGCGCTTCCAGCTTTGCTCAGTCACTTTCTCTCTGACTCCGTGCGGGCAGAGCTTTTTCACAATCCTCGTTACCTCTTCGCCAACTCAACGCGCCCGACCGGGAAAGCGGTTGTCACCAACGGTGGATTTCGTGTATCGGGACAATGGTCGCTCGTCTCTGGTTGTGAGTTGGCCGACTGGATTGTATTGGCGAATGTCGTCACTGAAGGGCATACTCCACGTCTGCGAGCCTCGGGGGCTCCTGAGTTACGGATGGCGTATGTACCCAAGGGTTCGTATCGGATCTTAGACACCTGGCATGTCGGCGGCCTGCGTGGGACGGGTAGTCACGATGTTGTGGTAGACGATGTGTTTGTTCCCATGGAACGAACACACTTGTTCGCTGATGTCAGTCAACTCGATCGACCGCTGTATCGCATGCCGTTTGCGGCCATGATGTCGTCCTGGTGTGCCGCGATGTGTCTGGGACTCGCACAGACTGCGATCGACACTTTGCTCGCCCTTGCTTCCTCAAAAGTCCAAGCCGACCTCGGTCCAGGCATACGCGACCGACCTGAAGTGCAAGCGAAACTTGCTTCGGCGATAGCGGCAGTAGACTCAGCGCGACTCTTTTTGCACCATGTTCTTGGCAACCTATGGAGTGTGAGCAAGCAAGGCACCCCAGCAACCGAACAGCAGCGGGCACGACTATGGGAAGCGGCGATTCATGCCGCACGCACAGCGAAGAGTACCGTGACAGCCATGTATGAAGCAGCCGCTACGTCATCGCTGTATGTCGATTGTCCACTTGAGCGCGCCCATCGCGACGTTCATGTGATTGCACAGCATATGATTCTCTCACACAAATGGATAGAAGATAGTGGGCGAGTACGGTTTGGGATGAAAGCGACCAGTCCGCTCTTCTAAGCGCTACACCGAATGCGTTCGTCGGTCCGGCTGTAGGTTCTGCGCGATGTCTTCGGCCAAGCGGATAGCTTCCGTGGGTTGTAAAGTAGAGATCGTCACGCGAATCGCCGGCGGGCTTTTGATACGGTAACGCTCGCCACCGCGTACAGCCCATCCAGCCGCGGAGAGGCTGGTAATCAAGCTTCCTTCTTCACGTACAGGAATCCATACATTCAGCCCCGAGCGACCATGTGCGGCAATGCCGTGTAGTTTGAGGGCCTGAATTAACGCGTTTCTTCGTTCCGTATAGGTCTTTGCTGCAACTTGCAGCTTCTTTGTTGTCGCGGCGTCTGACCACAGATTTTCGACAATCTCTTGCAGAATGTGACTCACCCACCCTGCCCCGAGGCTTTGTCGACCCTCGACACGGGCGATGGTCGTGGTGTCGCCTACGACGACTGCCAGCCGTAAGTCAGGTCCGAGTGACTTTGATACTGAGCGAACTACCGCCCAGCGTAGTTTCTTCGGATGACAGACTGTGAAGGCAGGAACACCAGCCACTGGACCGGCATGATCGTCTTCAATGACCAGAACGTCATCGTATTTGTCGAAGACTTTTCTCAGCTCTCTAGCACGCTGCTCATCAAGCGCCGCACCAGTGGGGTTTTGTGCGCGCGGAGTGAGAATACAAGCAACTACTCCACTCTTCAGTACCTGTTCAAGGGGAACCGGAAGCAATCCGCGATCATCAATCGGCACTGGTTCAGCAATCAAACCTAACGCGCCGAACAGATCGAAGACCTCACTGTAGCCTGGATCTTCGACGGCGACACGATCCCCCGTACGAGCGTGAGCCTGCAGTACCCGTTCAACCGCATCAAGTGCGCCACCCATAATCGCCAATGCTGTTGTGGGAATACGATCAGCTTCGAATTGCTCAGCAGCCAAAGCGAGAAGTTGTGGTCGATTGGTCACTTCACCATACAAACGTGGACGAAGCACAAGCTTCGGTGCGAGTGCGCGGAGGTCTGGCAGTAACTGCGGATCTGGACTGCCTTGAATAAGATTCCGTAAACCGCGCGGAATTGATACCGCCGGACGACTCGCAACCGGAGGTCGCGCGCTGATCCGCGTCCCACGCCGTCCTTGCGCACTCAATACTCCTCGCGTTCGCAAAGTGCGATACGCGGCAGCAACAGTCGTGGGGCTCACTCTCAGTGCAGTAGCTAAAGCCCGCACCGTAGGAAGCATCGCACCATTGGGAATACTTCCTTTCTGCACCCCGTCTTCGATGCTGTCGACAATGGTTCTTGCATCATCTCCAGCGATTAGATATTGTAACACTACTTTCATATTTTTGTACTGTAACAAATAAGAAAGGATCACGCAATGTCACAATTCACCCCGACCGAGCGCACCACGTTGCACCGCATGCCAAAACGCGCAGCGTATGATCGCGCAGTTGTCCACGCCATTCTTGATGAAGGCTTATACTGCCATGTCGGGTTCACGGTTGATGACCAACCCTACGTCATTCCGACGATTCACGCACGGCTCGACGATCGACTCTATGTCCACGGCTCCAGCGCCAGCCGTATGTTGCGCAATCTGAAACAAGGGGTACAGATGTGTGTGACGGTAACGATTCTTGATGGACTCGTGCTGGCACGTTCGGCATTTCATCACTCGATGAACTATCGCTCGGCCCTCGTCCTTGGCATGGCTCACGAAGTGATCGATCCACAAGAGAAGTATGACGCGCTCAAAGCTGTGGTTGATCATGTCGCGCCACAACGCTGGGATGAGGTGCGCTGGCCCAATGAACAAGAGCTCAAAGCAACCAGTGTGTTGCGACTCCCCCTCGAAGAGGTCTCAGCAAAAATTCGTACCGGTCCGCCACTTGATGATGAGGAAGATTACCAGTTGTCATGTTGGGCTGGAGAATTGCCGTTACGCTTGACACCACAAATGCCGGTTGCTGACTCTCGGCTTGCCCCTACGATTGCTATCCCGTCCTATGTCAGCGCCTATCAACGGCCACACCATCCCAAGGAATCCTCATAAACGGGCCGTGTCAGTTGTTTATGGAGAAAATTTAGGAAAGAAGCGCGCGACGCAGTACGGCATCAGTGCAAACACGACCAGCAGTACATAGTACACTGTCCCTGACACCGGATCGCGATTGAACATAACTTCGGTCAGTGCCATTCCTCGCAGACCGACACCAACAAACACGTCGGCAACAAGAACGAGACCCATCGCAAGAAGGCCGACCGCGAGCCAGGCGTGCAGGGTAATTGCCGTCGCAAATCGACGATACAACCAGCGTGCGGCAACCATAATCGCCAGCAGCATAAAAGGCATTTCGATCAGCTCAGCCGCGCGTGTACCAACCAAAGGAACAAGCACTAAGACACGGAGTATGCCCAGCACAAACCCAGTACCGAACACGAGGGAAAAGTAGACAGCAGCGATCTTCAGTACAGCCATAATCTGCAGTCGGACGCGTATTGGTGCCAGTGTCTACCCGTACGCATACGATACTTGAATGCATGCATTGCCAAACGAACAAGATACCGAGGTTCCAAAGCATACACATGCAGATCGGCCAGATAACCTCACAAGAGGATACCGATTCCCATCCCTGTTAGAGCCTGGTCTTATGGGCGCATTCTCGGTTCCAGTTTTTTGGCCCATCCCTTGTTCGACAGCACATCCACAGCCAGAGCAATCTGTCGAGAGGTAAATTGTCGCTTTCGACTGTTCCAAGCGTACGTGTGAGTAACCACCTCGTCCACAGAGCTAACGGACTCGCGTTTCATTACCCAGTGGACTGTAGACAAAAGCTCCAGGCCAAAGGGCGACTCGAACCCCTCTACCAGATCTGCAACCCTGTCAAAGCGAGTTCGAGTATTAGGATGCTGCTGCAGGAACGTTGTGGTATCCTCAATTGCTCCTGGTACCAGCTTGAGCTGTTTGTTCGGTGTGTCACCACCATCGGCATAGCCAGAAACAAGGTGCCCCTCAATATCACGCAAGACGTGACTAAGATTTTCAGCATAAGGACCATAAGGGGCTTTCTTGTACTTCAGCCGCAACGGCTCGCCAGCCTCCTGCAGGAAATACATCAGTTTGTGCACTTCCAAGAGAGTGACGAAGGGATCGAGTAGGCCACCAAGGTAACGACTCATCAATTCCACTAGCGCCGCTCGCCCTGCAGTCATAGTCGGCACCTCTCGGGTATGTACCATTTTCTCTGCCGCAGGTGCTCCGTTGGGTTCATAAACAATCACGTGCACATCCGTAAGCGATTGCAGAGCCGCCGCAATACGTGGTCTGACCCCTGACCAGTCGAGCCCACCCAATCCGCACCCCAAAGGCGGCATCGCAATGGAGCGGATGTTGTATCGTCGTATTGTTTCAACCAGCGACTTTAGACCTGCCTCTATATCGCTTAAGCGGCTCTTGCCGCGCCAATGTCGCTTAGTAGGAAAATTGATGATGTAACGTGGGTTAGTCAGTTGTCCAGTCTCGAATACGAACATTCGGCCTGGTTGTACCGATTCATTTTTGCAGGCTGCGGCGTAGGCCTGAAAGTTCTCAGGAAAGGCATTCTTAAATTGAAGCGCGATACCACGACCCATTACCCCAACACAGTTTACCGTATTAACGAGGGCTTCCGCGTCTTCTCGCAAAATATCGCCACACTTGTATTCAATCATCTTCGCCGCCTTCTTACGGGTAGTACCATTCTGGTTTGATCTCGACCAGCGGTCGATAATTATTCTCTCGCAATGCACCGGTCACCTGCTGATGGACTCCCAATGAAGCTACTCCTATTCGTTCGACCAACGCCAAAGGGAAATTATGCTCCATTAGAAACTCGGCCTGTTTCCCTTCCTTAGTTGACGAGGCAATCCCGTTCCCACTCCATCGATTGGTCTGTACAGCCTCACAGTTGATTTCATACAAGTGAGCTAAGTCACAGCGGTCCTCGAAATAATACGCTCCGGCATTTGACAGGGTAAAAGCCCAACGCTGGTTATTTCGTGGAGCCCACGCAACAGAAGCGCGAAGATCAGCCTCCAAATGTACGATTGGACCTTGCCCACCGCGATAATCCAACTTCGGATGATTCGCCTGATGGATTAAATAAAGCATAACCGACCGCGGACAAAAATAGAACGGCACACAGTCACCGACATGCAACCCTTGGTGACTGGTTAGAGTCAACTCCTTGAGTCGTCGTTGCTTTATATCACTCATACCAATGGTCGTTCCCAACGGTGCACGCTGAATGATCTCCGCATCGCACCACAGACAGCCAGCTGCGATAATCGATGGTAGCCGGTCCACATGCACGATATGGTAAATTTTTGGCTGCGCAGGAACCACCATTTTTTACTTTCTTAAACCTCTTCTCCGTGTTTATCTAGAAGCCCTCCTGCTAGCTCTCAACGTACCGCATCGTCACGCGCGGCACCCAATTACGTGGAAGATCCTCTGGAGGCGTACGAACCACGCGAAATCCAGCGCGACGAAAAAGCGGCTCCGTGCCAAAGTAGGCGTTGTCGTTACTCGTACGCGTATCGCCTGCGCGTGGATACGCCTCGACGACTGGCGCGCCATGCTTAAACGCGTACGCTACAGCCTCCTTGATCAACGCAACTGCAATCCCTCGGCCCCGAGCGGTCTTACCAACAGTGACGCACGGAATCACCCATACATCTTCATCATCGATACGAGGCGTCGCCCGTGATGACTCGACACGCAATAGTTCAGTGCGCGGAGCAATAGCTACCCAACCAACAGGTTCATCTCCCTCGAATGCCACAATTCCCGGAGCACGGCGGCGTCTGGCGAGTTGCGTCATTGCCTCACGTCGACGTTGGTTCAAAGACCCAAAGCCAGGCAATGCACGCATCTGAGTATCAGTAAGGCGTGGATACATGCACCAGCACCCTGTGCCCCAGCTTCCACGCAACACAGTCCCTAGCACATCCATGAGGCGTGGCGTCAATGGTCGAAAGACAAGTGACTCGTTTTTCTCTCGCTCTTGGCGTTTCTGACTTGCCGATGATTCGCGTCGCATCGTCATGTTCTCCTCTACTCGTGCTTACGTGAATCCTCGTGTTGTGAGTGGATCTCCTCAACGGTCCACAATCCAGGATAGTCGGTCACAAATCCCATGTCAGACACCCGCAAGATAGCTGCGTAACCGAAGCGTGGGGCTTGATAGTCATATTTGTCGAAAGCAATACGATGATAGCAATGATCTAATCTACCCAGCGTCAATTCAGGGAAATGAAGATACATGACGGGTGCTTCGATTTTATCACCAACAGATAGGGATAAACGCTGGAACTGAACGAGATTGGTAGCTGGAGTAAAACCAAGGTCGATATCCATGAGACCCAGAGTTTCCTCTCCTTGTACTTCACCATTCAACGTCCAACGCTCCCCAGGCAGGACTTCAAGGGCAATCTGCACTAGAGTCTGGCCAAGCCACCCACTAACCGAGGCAGATCGAGTACGCCAGGAAGAATCACAATGCACTACGTAGCTCAGATGGCAGGGTCGGCCCTCTTCCGTGCGAAACATCGCCGTCCCCGCTAAACGCCAGCCGTCATCAACATGCCAGAGAGCACAGGCGTCGTGCCCTGGTACGTCGAGCCTACGCCACAAAACCGACTGAAGGATTGTATTTATGGTCGCCATGTGAGACTCCTGACTCACTCGCTCAACCAAGAAAAGAGAGCACTACTGAAATCTGTTATATTTCTTTGACAGGTCGAAGCTGTGTTCCTGCACCGGGAGTGATAAACATCACCTCACTAGGTGTATGAACGATGGCACGATGCCACACACTGCGCGGGATAATGCTGGCAGCTCTGGATCGGAGTTCGACGATTCGCTCGCCACCCTCTTCTTGTAGAATCAGATCGATCGCTCCCGAAAGAAGGCACACAAGTTCGTCACCAGCCGGATGTACTTCCCAGTTGGTCCACTCATCAGTGCTTTGGATGTGGAAGAGCGTTACGAGTCGTCCGCTGTGCAGTTCAGTTCGTTTGTCAATCGTTTCCCAGAAATCTGCCCCTACTGCGATTGGCACAGCACCAGTTCCATCTTTGAGATGGACATAGGTCGATAGGAGATCAAATAGTGATGATGGGGAAACTATCATAAACATCTCCTTAGCGAAAGAAGAAAAAGGTGGGCAGTACCCACCCTACAATTTAGAATTAGCGTACTGGGTGACGCGAGAAGTTCTCCACTTTCTGTGAATCGGTCGTATGTGTGGTGTTCCGATATTTTCCCACCTTGTGTGCATAACCTGCTCGATCTTCAGCTCGAAGAGCACTTCATGTTCACTAGCAATATGTTTGGTTGCCCGAAACACTGCCGCCCGTAGCACACCATCTGTGATGCACTCAGCTCTGCCGGTCATATAAAATTCCTCACTGCCTTCCTTGTCTTGCGGGAATGATTGCAGAGCATAGCGACCATCGCGGAGCAGATCGTAGCGTTTGGGAGAAGTAGGTGTAATCAAGAGGTAGAGGTGGTCATCCGCTAACACCGGGCACACAGGATGGAGGCGCGGTCCGCCGTCTTTGCGAATCGTCGCTAAGAAGGCGAGACCAACGCCGTGTTGAAACAACAGGAAGCAGCCAATCTTTGCCAGCTCAGGCTCGACAGCGGCCAACTTTTTCCATGTCACCATGCTATCTCCTTCGCGTCGAAACTGCTCCGAACAAAGAGCAATGACCACCCTCGTTAATGCGCCATCGCCGCTTCGGCACGTCGATTGATCTCCTCAAGGGGCACATCTTCGATATGCGTAGCGAGGATCCACACATGACCGAAAGGATCTTCCAATGTTCCGCTACGGTCACCATAAAATTGATCTTTCACTGGCATGAGCACCTTTGCCCCTGCATCAGTGGCCCGGCGGAATTGGGCGTCCACATCTTCACGATAGATCATCAAACTCACAGGTGATCCACCAAACGCCTGAGGACTGCGAAACCCCATCTGCGGCATTTCATCAGCCAGCATAATCGGTGAATTGCCGATTTTGATCTCTGCATGTGCCACTTTGCCGTCAGGACCGTTCAAGCGCATCAGCTCAGTGGCACCGAGCGCACGCTTGTAGAAATCAATCGCGGCAGTGGCGTTCTGTACGATCAAGTAAGGTGTCGCGGTGTGATAGCCGTCGGGAATTGCTTTGACTGCCATACGCATTCCTCCTTAAACTTGTAGTGAAGAGCCTCGATCTCGTTCGGCTCCACTGAGGCTCTTTGTCTGCAGCACTCGTAGTCACGAGGGTGCCCTACGTTGGGAATCGCTCGAATTCAGGAAGTTCATGCACCTGCGTCATCCAGCCGAGCCGTTCGGCCGTTTGAATTTGTATGGTTGGTGGGAGCGCATCGGGATTGTCGAGGGTTGAAGACTGTACATCGACAATCCCTGGGAGCACTGTTGCATTCCGGTAAAACAGCCCGCTCCCGCAGTCCGCGCAGAAACTGCGCATCGCTGTACCAGACGAGTTAATAGTCTTCGGCTGGCCTTTCGTCAGAGTCAAGGCTGCCTCGGGAAACATCGCCCAGGCCACCATCGGCGCACCTGCACTCCGTCGGCAGTCGCGGCAATGGCATAAGGCCACGACATTGGGTTCACCCGAAAGTTGATAGCGAACCGCGCCACATAAGCACTGTCCAGAGTGGGTCATAATAGAGACTCCTTGTATTCAATCGAGCAATGACAAGCGGCTGGCCAGCGCCCCTAGCCCAACGGCCGCTCTGCAGAGCATCGGTCATCAGGCCAGGAGCAGCGAGGGACGGACGGAACAATTACATCGGAGGCGCCTTCGGAAATTTCGCAAGTTCAGGGTTCATATAATCCCACGGCTGGGCACTTGAGGTGTAAATATCAAAGACCGGTCGAACCCAACTCGGGTCGTCTAAGCTCCCGGCGCTGATCCCAACAAACGGAGCAACCGATGGGAAGCCAAACAGACGAGAGCCACACTTGCCACAAAATCCACGCTTGATCGGTTGGCCACTATCTCCCGTGACTTCGTGATATTTCACTTCCCCAGTAATTTTGAGCGCTTCCTTCGGCACCGCGACGACCGTGACAAAAGGTCCCCCACTCGCCTTCTGACAATCACGGCAATGACAATTGCCCATCATCAGCGGCTCTGCAGAACATTCATAACGCACGGTACCGCATGCACACCCGCCTTTAATCTGAGCAGCCATACTTCACCTCCTGTTGTGAAGAGCGTTTCTTGACATACTGTATTTATCTACAGTATGGTTCACCTATGTCAACTATCCCTCTCACCGAACGACAAGAACGACTGTTACGGATTATTGAAACCTCTGTGAGCAAGCGGGGTTACGTACCGACTTTGGAGGAAATGGCGCAGGCAATGGACATCACGTCCCTGCAAGGCGTGAAGGATCATCTGACGGCTTTGGAACGAAAAGGCTATCTACGCCGCACGCCTGGTCGTCGCCGCGCGATTGAAGTCATCCAACCTATTACGCCGATCGCTGGCAGCATCCCCATTCTTGGACGCGTTGCCGCCGGGCGACCATTACTGGCGGTCGAAAATCACGAAGGTAGTTTAAGTTTAGATAACTCCTTGTTAGGAGACGGGAGTCACTTCGCGCTACGGGTTCAGGGCGACAGTATGATCGAGGTGGGAATTACCGAAGGGGATTATGTGATTGTCCGCCAACAAGCGACGGCCAATCCCGGCGATATTGTCGTCGCGCTTCTCGGAGAAGAAGTCACCGTGAAACGGCTACGCAAGAAAGGTGCGGCGTTGTTGCTCGAAGCTGCGAATCCAGCGTATGAACCGATTCCGTTGACGGGAACATCTCCAGCGCCTCGGATATTAGGAGTGGCAGTTGGGCAGTATCGGGCGTTGCGGCAGAGACGGTAAAATAATGGGGGAATTGCAGAATGGCGATTGCGGATTGCGGATTGCGGATTGAGAAGGCGAGAAGAGAGGTCTTCCTCATCTTTCATCAACAATACCCAATTGAGTCACCCTCTCCCTAGCCCTCTCCCTAAGAGGGAGAGGGAAAAAGACGATAACTGACAACTATCTCTGATGATACAACGGATGTCCTTTGGCCGACAGGCGCACTTTCGAGAAGAAGTCACCTTCCAGGTTAGCAAGGAAGAGGTCTTGCATGCCTGGGCCACCAAACGCACAGTTTGTCGGGAAGATGGTCTTCTGACCTGACGGATCATTAATCAGTTCGGTCCATTTGCCATTCGTATCAACTTTGATGACGATGTTCGCAGGCGTCATGCCGTCCTTGGTAACAAAGGCCGGGAGCGTGATGTAGAGGTTGCGATCGACATCGAACGCCATCCCGTCTGGCAACGCAGGAAAATCCTTCGAATAAATTTCCGGTTTGCCAAACGTGCCGTCCTTATTGAGCTGGATACGCAAGACATCATTGCGCGTGCTTTCCAGGACATAGACAGCGTCTTCCTTCGGATCGATCGCCGTACCATTGGCGAGATAAATACCGGTCGCGATCACATCGCCCTTCCCATTCGGACGCACCCGCACCAGTGCGCCTTTCGGTGACGGTGCGGTGATTTCGCCCAACACTTTGCTGATGTCCTCAGTACTGGAATTGGAAATATATAGATTGCCTTCAGCGTCATAGCTGCAGAAGTTGGGCAGCGTGAGTTTCACGTCCCCTACTCTGTCAGCAATCATCGACACCTTGCCATCTGGCGCGCACTTCATCACTGCCTGTTTTCCGAGATCGCAATAGACAAAATTCCCAGCGCGATCGAGTGCGACACCGTTGGGAATCGAGCCTTCGGGAAGCTGACAGACTTCATGGACTTTGCCATCCGGGCTCACTTTGTACACTTTGCCATTGCGGCCACCACCCCAAGCGTTGCCTTCCTTATCGATGACGACACCTTCTGCTTGCAAAGTGCCTTTACCAAACACTTGGATTTGCTCATTTGGAATCGTTGCCATAGACTCTTCCTCCTTTGCTTTTCTTGGACCACGTCCCTTCTATGATAGTGGCAGCCATTAGACAACCTCTCGCCCCAGACCAAAGAGGCCTCCTAAAAGGATGACCCACCAAACCTCAAGGGCGTGAGAAAAAAGGAGGAAGGCCGCAACGATACACAGCACGACAGCGAACCAGTCAGGTCCTGCGGCAACCCCATATGGCCAGATCACCGCAAGACCGAACACCAAGGCAAGATTGAGAACCACGCCGACAACAGCAGCAGTAATGCCAGAAAGCACCGCAGTGAGCCGCGCATTATCACGCAAGCGTTCGATATACGGCGCTCCAACTAGCACGAACATAAAACTCGGCAGAAACGTCGTATATGTCGTGACCAGAGCCGCCATCACTGCACTTGTTAGCGGGGCAACATTCTCTGCACGACTCCACCCTGCCATAAAGCCGACAAACTGTAGCACCATAATCAGCGGGCCTGGTGTCGTCTCAGCGAGCGCGAGTCCATCAACGGCTTGCGCATGCGTCAACCATCCGTACGACTCGGCAGCTTGTGTCACGTACGCTAACACGGCATACGCACCACCAAAGGTGACAAACGCGGCGACCGTAAAGAAGCGATACAATTGGGCATAGACGCTGTCCCAGCCAAGCACAGTAATCAACAAAACGAACGGCACACTCCACAATATGAGACAGATTATCAGCACTCGCGCCACGAAGAAGCGTTGTTCCTGAGAACCTGGACTCGCGTCGCGGCCTGTCCTGAGCCTGGTCGCAGGATGGGAATCCAACAGCCCAACAATTCCCGCACCTAGCACGATGAGTGGAAACGGCACGTGCAGGAAATAGATCAGGAGAAAGCTGGCTCCAGCGATGAGGACATGCTCTGAACGTTTGAGCGCACGACGACCGATGCGGAGCACGGCTTCAACAACAATCGCCACCACCACCGATTTCACACCCGCGAGCACTCCGGCGACTGCTGGAACCTGACCATACGCAACGTATATGTACGACAGTAACAGCAGGACGAAGACCGAGGGCAGAACGAAAAAGACACCAGCAACGACCCCGCCACGCGCTCCATGAAGAAGCCAACCAATATAAATGGCAAGCTGCTGCGCCTCCGGGCCAGGCAACAGCATGCAATAGTTCAAGGCGTGCAAGAAACGCTCTTCAGAAATCCAGCCACGCCGCTCGACTAAATCGCGATGCATGAGGGCAATCTGTCCGGCTGGCCCGCCGAAGTTGATAAAACCAAGTGTGAACCAATAGCGAAACGCTTCGGCAAAAGAGCGAGTTTGCTGAGGCGTAGCGGGGTTAGGTGTTCCCGACAAAAAGAATACCCTTCGCTTGCAATTCGCTGATTTGCTTTTCTGAATATCCTAACTGCGAGTGCAACACTTCGGCGTTGTGCTCGCCTAACAACGGTGCTTGGATATTCGGCAGGTCTGGAAACTCGGAGTACTTGAACGGAAACCCAGGAATGGTCAGCTCGCCAAAGACCGGATCCGGCACTTGCCGCACCATATCGCGGGCTTTGAAATAGGGATGCGTGAGCGTGTCCACAATCGACATCACTGGCGCACACGGTACGCGATGTTGATCCAGCGCTGCTACCACTTCTTCATCGGTTGCAAAGGTCTGCATCCAGCTTTCGATAATCGCGACCAGTTCCTTTTGGTTTTTCCCCCGGTCTGCGCCAGTGGCAAAGCGCGGGTCTTTCACCAGCTCTGGTCTGCCCAATGCTTTGCACACGCCTTCCCATTGCCGATCAAGTGCTAAGACAACGATCCAACCTTTTGGGCCTTTGAAGGTCCCGACTGGACACACTAACGGATGGTGAGATCCTGAACGCTGAGGAACATACGCTCCACCACTCAAGGCATGCACCTGCAGGTTCACTTCGTGCATATGGTACAGCGCATCAATCATCGCCAGGTCGATATGCTGTCCCACGCCAGTTTTCTCGCGGTAATAGAGCGCAAAGCCGAGTGCCGCAAACGCATGCACGCCGCTACTCACATCAGCCATGCCTAAGCCGACAAACTGCGGTGGCCCGTCGGCTTCGCCAGTCATGTGCATAATGCCAGAAAACGCTTGGGCAATGAGGTCGTATCCCACTCGATGTGAGAGTGGACTCTTGCGGCCAAAGGCGGAGATCGAGGCCATAATGATCTTGGGATTGATTTTCTTCAGTGAAGCATAGTCGAGCCCGCGTTTCTCCATCACACCAGGACCAAAGTTCTCAACCACAACGTCAACCGTTTTGACCAGTGCCTTAAGAACATCAATTCCTTCAGGTTTATTGAAATCGATACACAGACTTTTCTTGCCACGATTTTGTTGCACGAAGTAACCGCTGCGTCCTTCTTTGATAAAGGGCAACAGTCGCGACGGATCGCCACCTGGCCCAGGTTCGATTTTAACAATGTCGGCTCCCAGCTCCGCCATCAGGCGTGTCACGGTCGGTCCAGCGAGATACTGCGTGAAGTCGAGTACCTTACAGCCCGCGAGCATACGCGGATGCGTTGTTCCATTTTCCATAGCGTCCCTCTTTCACTGGATTGTAACGCCAGGAGGTGTAGCACTGGAGCTCATCGCCGTCGAGGTCGAGTCCGCCTTCCTTGAGGTGCACTTGAGCCATTGCGCTCATCTAAGAAGAACTCCAACTTCTCATAGATACTCCTCAACGCAGGTAAGACTCGCGTTTGATCTTCTGCTTTCCACTGCGCACGTACAAATCGGCGAATAAAATCTAAATTCTCGACGATGGAACGCCATTCGCGTAACGATGCACCGCGCGACTGGGCTTCGCGATACAGTTTGACGATAGTATCGACTTGCGCTTCGAGGTTGTGATCAAGTAGCGCGCGTACGAGCACACAATCAGCGACGTTCGCTCTAGACCAGAAGTCACGTCTTTCTTCTTTCTGGCTATTGGCCGTCTCTTCGGCCTTTTGTAATTCTTCGCATAACGTGGCGCGTGCAGTGTCATCCGTTGACTCGCTCTTTACTTCAATCGCCTCAGCCAATATCCGTTGGATGATGTGATACGGATCGTCATTTTTCGCTAGCTTTGAGGTAGTCACCATCGTTTTGGTGGCATCGGCCGCTGATACCATGGTTCTCCGTGCAAGTACTTGTCCTCCTGCGAGTCCAGGCACGGGTGTCCATCTTTCTTGAGGGTCGGCACTTGCAACGCTCCAGCATGAATAGGAGAAGCGGCACGAGAAGAGCAACGCTGACAAACAACGCTCCTCCCTTCCTCGCTGGACAACCGATAAAGCGTTTCACGGAATCCCCGATATGGACCAGGACTATGAAACCCGTACGACAAACATATACGAGACTACACATCGTTCTCCTGGCCGTCTTTCTTCAGCACGGAATATGCGTATCCGCTCTTGCTGGTCAGTCGCTTCTCTCGAAGATTACCTCTAACGATATGGCAAACATATTAACGCTGTCACCACCGTACCGGGTGTATGATCCTCAGGAGGTGTGTAACCGCTGTCCTGCTCCACAAAAAGATCACTGTCTGAAAGTGTTCGGCACTCCTGCCGTCGTTACCGTCTCTGACGCAGGACAAGCGCACCCGAGCTTTTGTGATGAGATGCGAGCGTTTCGCATTGCCGATCCTGATGAAGTGGAAGAACGAAAGCACCCCGTCCTCATCATTAGCCGCTGTACAGATGGCCCCTTAGGGAAGCAACAACTCCCGCAGAGTATCACGCTGGTCCAGAAAGTGTGGACGAACCTGTATGGAAACACACCGAGTAACAAGACTCAGAAGGATGCCGAATTTGTAACCCGAGTAACGGAGAGCAGAACGGTGGCGCTCGACAAAAAGAGTACTGCCTCTATGCCGATGACACGACGTTTCGGGCAGCACAGCCTCACCGTGGTCGCGCACTTTCTACGGCAGATGCGGCTGCTTATCGTGCGCTCGTCGCGGCACTCCCTCCACACGAAATCGAAGAGAGTGGAGTCACTGCGGATGCTGTACCTGCATTTGGTGTGTTCTCCGGTGATAGCCTCTGTGCCGTAGCAAGCTACGAACTTTGGCTACCTTCTATTGCGCATATTAGCGTCGCTACCCATCCAGACCACCGGCGCCGCGGATTTGCGCAGGCCGCCATCCAGGCGCTCGCGACCGCAGCCTTCGCTCGTGGCTTAATTCTCCAATGGCGCGCGGTCGCGTGGAATACACACTCGCTCGCGCTCGCGCAGAGTCTCGGTTTTGCGTACTACGGCGCGACCCTCTATGTGCGGCTCCGCGGCAAACGGTGATGGCATGACCTTCTTCAATTTGCTGGCTGATACCGCCACGTGGACTGTACTGGGCACCTGCCCGATCTCGGGGACCTATGTCGGTCGCCAACACCTCATTGAGCACGCCCTCAAACCCCAACGCGCGAAACTCGCTGGGCCTCCCACACCAAC
>VGTJ01000012.1 GCA_016874775.1 Deltaproteobacteria bacterium | reverse complement strand
GCGCTTGGAGGTGGTGCGCCGTTCGGCAGACGCCAAAGGCTTTACCGTGTTGCCCCGCCGCTGGGTGGTGGAGCGGTCCTTCGGTTGGCTGGGGCGCTAGCGGCGCTTGTGTCGGGACTTCGAACATACCACCGTTTCCAGTGACGCTATGGTGTACTTGGCCAGTATCCGGCGCACGCTGCGGATGGTGACGACGGAAAATACGAATTAAAAAACACTTTCTCATTGCTGCGGTCAACGGCTATGCCCTCGCCGGGGGGGTTAGAGCTATCGCTTGCGTGTGACATTCGCATCGCATCTGAGAATGCCAAGTTCGGCTGTTCGGAAGTGAAACGCGGCTTTCATCACTGCGATGGTGGCACAGTCCGGTTGCCGCTAATCGTTGGTCTTGGTAACGCTCTCAAGATGCAATTGACAGGTGAACAAATTGACGCTCGCGAAGCGTTACGTATTGGGCTCGTCAGTGAAGTCGTCTCTCCCGCTGATCTTATGCCCACTGCCGAACGCTATGCCTCAACCATTATCAAAAACGGACCACTCGGCGTACGTTCAGCAAAGGAGTCAATGTTACGCAGCCTCGGCCGCGTCCTCGAAGACGCGCTCCGTTACGAGAACATCTTGTTCTCCACCCTCACGCAAACCGAAGACTACGCCGAAGGCCCACGGTCGTTTGCTGAGAAACGCGAGCCAGTGTGGAAGGGACGGTAAATAAAAAAAGGCAGTAGAGAACAAGTCGAGGCGCGACATGTCGCGCCTCGACGACAAATGAACCACCAAAACAAAATTACAATTTCCCCGCTTTCCGTAGCTCCTGCACCTTCGACTCTCTAACAAGAATCCCCTCGCGATACAGCGCTGCAATTTGCTCGGGGGTATAGCCAAGGCGATTTTGTAGCACCTCTTCGTTATGCTCACCGAACAATGGTGCACGGAAAGGAATTTCTACAGGCGCGTTCGAGATATGAAACGGGGACTTCGCTACTGGAGTAGAACCGAGAATTGGATGCGGTAGGGTCTGGAACAGCTCGCGAGCGGCTAACTGTGGGTGAGCAACGGCATCGGGAATATCGAGCACTGGCGCAATAGGAATACGTGCTTCACGAAGAATTTTGAGTGGAGTCTCATCATCTGGGAAAGTCTGTAACCAATCTTCGATATATTTCCGTACTTCTGGACGACGGGCGCAGCGAGCTCTCTGGGTTTCATACCGCGGATCGGTTGCCAGTTCTGCCATGCCCATCGCTTTCACCAACGGTGGCCATTGGTGCTCAGCAACGGCAAAAGCAAGATAGCCTTTCTTGGCTTTGTACACGCCATACGGACAGATCGTGGGAAAATCGGCACCAAAGCGATGCGGACGAATCGCGCCGCCGCTCATCATGTAAAGCGGGACGTTGATGTAATCGAGATACAGCAATGACTCAAGTTGCGAGATGTCGATATACTGACCCTCGCCAGTCATCGTACGGGAGAACAACGCTGCGCAAATTGCTAACGCGCCATGAATCCCAGCATTCGGATCACCGAAGTAGTTGCCCACGTACTCTGGTGGACCATCCGGCTCGCCGGTCATCGCCATCACACCACTTTGTGCCTGGGCGATGATGTCGAAGCTGGTGAACTTGGCATACGGTCCATCTTGCCCATAGCCTGACACCGAACACATGATCAGATGAGGGTTCACTTTTTTCAGCGATTCATAATCGAGTCCGTATTTCGCCATGACACCGGGGCTATAATTCTCGACAGCGACATCACACTGGCGGACCAGATCACGCACAATCTCCAAAGCCTTGGGATGTTGGAAATCAACACCGATACTCTTTTTTCCAGCGCTCGCAGCAATAAAAAATGCACTAATCCCCGGATCAACGATGTGAATCTTGCGCCCAAGATCCCCATCCGGGGCACGTTCGATTTTGACGACGTCAGCTCCTAAATCGGCGAGGATGCGCGTCGCTGACGGACCAGCCAGGTATTGGGTGAAATCAATGACTTTGACACCTGTGAGGAGTTTCTTTTTGCCGTTGCTTTCTTGCGCCATCATCCCTCCCTCTGAGTATGAATTGCGAATGGTCGATTGCCCCCCGACGGAGGGGGCAGGCGAATTGTGGCGTATCTCTCAGGAATCTGCAATCAGGAAGGGTGAAGTTGACTGTCGATAGCTTTCGCTTACCATAGGCAGGACCTAATGAGGTGTTGGTATGATGAACATGACTTCCTGCTTGTCACCGGCTGCACTGCTTGTCACCGCATTCCTATGTTGCTCATCCTCTGCTGCGCACGCCACGGTCTTTTCTTGGAAAGGCGAAGGTGGAGCGTTGCACTTCAGTAATGATCCAGAGGAAGTTCCGGAAACGCACCGGCCTTCGGCGAAGCAATTCACCTCAAAGCTTGCAGGAAAGGTTACACCTGAGAGCTCACCTGAGCGCGCAACGCCACCCTCTTCTGCTCCACCACTCGCAGAGTCGACCACTGCCTATGAACGTGGTGTCGAACGCGGACTTCTGGTAGCCGAGCGTCAGTTGGAAATGACCAACGAAATTCTGAAGACCACGTTGCAAGCAGTTCGCCAACCACCACCGCCACAAACGATTATTATTCAGCAGCAGCCTGCAGAGCCGATTGTTCGTTACGTCGAGCGTGAACCGTCTCACTTTCCGTATTATGGCGTGATCTCCCCATACTCGTGGCACTGGGGGAGACCGTATTTCTCTCACTACTCGTATGGTTTTCGCCGAGGACGGTTAGTACCTCACTCGCATTTCTTTCCTGGAACTCGACGGCGAAATACCGGTATCTTTTTCCCACACGGTCATTCTACTCATCACGGATTTCTTTCAGGGCATGGGATCACCTTAAGATAATGAAAAATTAAAAATGCAAAAAGAACTCCCTTATTCGTATTCCTCATATTTGCTTTTTCGTTCCTCACCTGTGGGGTTTTTATACTCTTCACTCTTCACTCTTAATTCTTCACTATCGTGAAATCTACTCATTTCCCCGTTTCGCCCTCTTGGCCCTCTGCCTCATTATCACAGCGTGTGCAGTTCCGGCTGATCGCCCACTGACACCGCTCTCCACTGACGTCGCCTCGTTGTATGCCCCCCATGGCGAGCCAGGAGCGTGGTTTAATCCGTGGAACCCTCAGCAAAAGAGCTGGGCAACAATCTTCCGCTGGTGGACCTCGCGAAGTTCGTATACTGGAGAACGGCGGGTTCCCCTTGATATACCGCGTATAGCAAACAGCGGCGTGTCGTTTGCCACGCGTGAGAATTCTGCTTCTGTCACTTGGGTCGGGCACTCCACGTTTGTCGTCCATGATGACGACGACGTTTTTCTTACTGACCCACAATTCAACACCCGCGCCCTGCTCCCGAAGCGCTATCACCCGCCTGGGGTACCAATCTCTTCAATCCCCGGTTCTGCATTCGCAGTGGGTTCGCATAACCATTACGATCATCTCGACGCTTACACTGTCCAAACGTTGCCAAACACGGTCACCTGGTTTGTGCCGATGGGATTAGGCCAATGGATACGCAACCGTGGTCCGCAAAATGCGGTCGAACTGAACTGGTGGCAAACTGCTCAGCACGGGCGCTGGAAAGTCACTTGTGTTCCCTCGCAACACTGGTCACAACGTATAGAGCATGGTCAGAACGCAACGCTGTGGTGTGCGTGGGTGATTTCGTCTGGCGAACGGACATATTTCTTTGCCGGCGATACCGGCTATTTTCACGGCTTCAAAGAAATCGGCAAGCGCTTTGGCCCAATCGACGTGGCTATGCTTCCTATCGGTGCATACGAACCGCGTTGGGTCATGCGCTATCAGCATCTGAACCCTGCTGAAGCGTATCAGGCGTTCCTCGATTTAGGGGCACGCTGGATGCTCCCGTGCCACTGGGGAACATTTAAACTGACGGATGAACCCATTGACGAACCACCGCACGAGCTGCGCAGGGCCGTCACCGCCGCGGGTGGAAGCCCTGATCCAATTCGAGTATTGGCGATTGGAGAGCGGTGGGAACTGCCGAAGACCAGTCTCGGAAAATAAGTCAAAACTAGTCAAGGCACGTCTCGGAAGGGTCTCGGATTTGTCTTGACCTGTTTTAGACGTTCTTGTGACTTGCCTTGACTTGTCCGAGACCTATCTCGACTTGTCTTCTACGCAAACGTCTCAATCGCCTTTCTCACCGCTTGTGCATAGGTTTGATTGCCAACCACAACCGGCGAAATGATCGGCAGTTGTACGCCAGCCTCACGGAAGGCAGCAAGTTGTTCACGGCAGCGAGAAGGTGGACCAACCAGCGACACTTCTTCAGCCATACGGTCGGATACACCGTTCGCATCACCTTTGGCCAATGCAGCAGCTTCTTGCACGAATCCGCTATTGTAAAACAATTTGTTATAAAACGGCATACTACCGTAAAACGTGAGATTGCTCCGCGCCGCTGCACGTGCAGCGTTCAGATCGTCACTGATGCAGGATGGAAGCCCAGTAGTAATGTCGACGTCAGATACTTTACGTCCACCTTTCGCCGCACCACGCTCCAAGGCATTGAGGATCTTGGGCATGCGGCTCTTGGGAAACAGATACAGCATCGTGCCATCGGCCAGTTCCCCACACAGTTCCACCGTGCCTAACGCCAGTGCCGCAACGTAAATCGGTACTTTGTATGTTGCAGCACGCGGCTGCATCGGCGAACCTGGGAATCCTTTACCAGTTGTGATATTGCGCACAACGTTCATGTACGTACGGAGAAAGTCACGCGGCTTTTCCATCTTTTCTTGCAGGATGCCTTCGACGATTGGGCGATGGCTGACGCCTAACCCTAAGATCAACCGACCACGTGATGCATCATCGATCGCAACCGCGGTTTGCGCGCACAACGCAGGGTGACGCAAATAGATGTTGGCAATCCACGTTCCGACTTTGACCTTTGAGGTTGCCTGCGCCATCAGTTGGCAATTAGCCAACGCATCATTCATGAACTCCGGCGAAAAGACAGCTTCAAAACCAGCAGATTCAGCCTCACGCGTGAGTTGCTGTAACTCGGCAAACGAAAGGCCAGAAAAATTTGCAATAACAATTCCTAACCGCGCCATGATGGTCCCTCCTTCATGTGACTTGTCTGTTTTTCGTGGTCCGCACCTTATCAGAGGAGATAGGTAGCAGGGAACAGGGAACGAATGTCCACTCTTACGCTGCGCATATTACATATTCGCTAACTCACGCATCGTACGCGGAAATTCCTGTAGCGCATTTTTCGGAAACAGAATTGGATGGGTAAGCCCAGCCACGCAGCACGCCTGGATATAATCGCGGGCCTTCTCTTTGGGACCGATGGCGGCAAGCGTGTAAACCATCTTGTCAGAAATACACTGCACAGCTTCATGACGCTTGCCTTCCTGCCACAGCTTGCGAAAACCTTGCATAAATTGGGGCCAAAGCTTTACTCTCACAATAGAAGCAAGACCATTCGCAGCATGAAGATCTATGAAAAAGATTTTTCTCACTTTTTGTCATCCCTCAGGCTCCCGCGCAAAAACACCTGCTACGTAGAACCGTGTCAAGCAATCCATCCTTCCGCTGGGTGACTTGCTTTGACTCGACGACTCACACTGCTTAGAATCGGGTACTCAAACGAACTCGAGCGAGGAGTTTTCAGAAGGATGTCGACCAAAGCCATTACCAGGAAAAAGACTAATCCAGGACCCGTGCCTGGAACTCAGAGCCCGGATCTTTCCTGGTATACAGATGTAGCCAGCAAGCACAAAAGAGTCGTACACATCAAAAAATTGTGTGCACGCATTGCGCACGAATTCAAACCGGAGAAAATCATCCTCTTCGGCTCTCAGGCGTATGGCAATCCAACCTCGGACTCGGACATTGACCTGCTGATTGTGATGCCGTACTCAGGCACGGCTCTTCACAAGGCTGGGGAGATTTTAAGCCATCTGCAAGTTTGGATGCCGGTAGACGTAATTGTCCGTAGCGCTGAAGACATTAAAAAGCGACTGAGCTTAGGTGATCGGTTTATGCGAGAGGTCCTTGAACGCGGAAAGATCATGTATGAAGCCGCAGACGACTGAATGGATTGATAAGGCGGAAGGTGACTGGAATGCGGCAAGACAACTCAATCGCGTCCGTAAGGATCCCAATTACGATGGCGTTTGCTTTCATTGCCAACAATGTGTTGAAAAGTACCTCAAGGCTAAGCTTGAAGAAGCAGGGATACGCTTCCCCAGAACCCACAATTTGATTTCACTACTAGTGTTGACACTGAGTATCGAGCCGCACTGGGTTGCTTTGCAGCCCATCGTAGCCGTACTGAACCCCTACGCAATAGCCTATCGCTATCCCGGATTTGCTGCCGCTAAATCGGATGCTACCACTGCCCTCAAAGTTTGTCGCCAGCTACGGAGAACGATCAGAAGTTCACTCGGCTTGTCTGTTTGATAAGGACAAAAGTGGTAAGTATGCGTTTGGGAAGTAAGTGACGTTACAATCTTCTCCCTTCTGAGTTCTCAGTGTAACTGGAGTGTGGGGCAAACGACCGCTGGAGGTTACAATTCGGCTAACGCCTGCATCGCACACGGGAATTCCTACGATGCGTTGTTGTTACTCTCGCTGAGAGCTGACCGCCGAATGCTGAGCGCTATTTTCAGCTATGCCAAACACCCCACGCTGTCGGTAGAGAAACCACTCAAGCACGACGATCATCGCGAGTGCTTCAAAGAAAAAGCGCGTTTCGCTGCTGAGATATGGTTCGGGGTACGGGTTGCCGGTCAGCCATCCCCACGGATACAGCAAAGTAAACACACCGAGTGATATGACGACGTAGGCGAGATATCCGACCAGCAGATACCACGCCCATTTGCGCCGTGTCCATAAACCATAAGCCGCGGCACAGTACAGCAAGATATGAGGAATGCGTAGCAGTTGTCCTGTCAGACCGCTGAATGCGTAACCAAACCACACCTGTGACGCAGAGTATTGGAGAGCAAGAAAGCCAAATAACACATAGCCTTCACGCTCACCGGAAAACATCGCTATGAAGTTCTTGAAGGCACCCAAGGCTGCAATGAGCGCAAGACCTCCAGCAACTGTGCCAGCACGAAAGGCACGGTGATCAAAAGTAGGCTGAGCTTCCATACTTAGAACTCCATCGTTCGCACATCACTCGCGATGCGTAATGGTGCTGCTGTCGCTACGCGGACTTCCTCAACGGTGACATCTGGTGCCACTTCGCGCAGCAGGAACCCATCCTGATCAACTTGGATCAAGGCCAAATTCGTCACCACCCACGACACCTTTCCACACGCAGTCAATGGATAGGTGCACTTTTCTAGTAACTTCGACTCACCCTTCTTGGTGGTATGGAACATCATGACGATCAACGTTCGTGCTCCAGCAGCGAGGTCCATTGCTCCACCAACTGCACCTGCACCCATACTAGGAGTTTTCCAGTTGGCGAGATCTCCGTTCGTGGCGACCTGAAAGCCACCGAGAATGACCGTATCGAGATGTCCGCCACGTGCCATACCGAAAGCATCAGCGCTGTGAAAGAAGCTTGCTCCTGGTAAGAGCGTCACAAGTTGAGAGCTGGCGTTATACAGATCAATATCTTCTTCTCCGGTTGGAGCGATGCGGCCATAGCCTAAGACGCCATTTTCGGCGTGCAAGGTAACATCGGGTGAAATGAAATCGGACACCAACGTGGGTAAGCCAATGCCGAGGTTCACATAGTGTCCAGGTTCGAGCAATCGTGCGGCACGTAACGCCATCAACTCAGGTGAGAGTCCCGGACCACCTTCATTGCCGGTTTCGGCAACTTTGACGTTACGACCCATGCTACGCATCAGTTCAAAGACGGTTTCTTTGCGCAGTGGTGTTTTGCGGTGCACCAAGCGATCAACGAAGATACCTGACGTTACTACAGCTTCTGGGTCTAACTGGCCGGGTTCAAAGATTTCGTCGACCTCAGCAATGGTAACCTCAGCAGCAGTCGCAAATGGTGGATGGAAATTGCGTGCCGAGCGGCGATAGACAAGATTACCGTATGCATCAGCACGATGGGCACGAATGAATGCGAAGTCAGAACGAATGGCGGTTTCCATCAAATACGTGCGTCCGTTGAAAACGCGCTTCTCTTTTCCCTCTTCAACAACTGTTCCCACGCCTGTCGGTGTAAAAAATGCCGGGATTCCTGCACCACCAGCACGGATACGTTCGACCAGCGTTCCTTGCGGAACCATCTCAAACTCGACTTCTCCACGACCAATTTGTTCAGAGAGAGGAGTTGTTCGATACGAATAGCCACCAAATGAGGCAATGAGTTTCTTGATCTGACGATTTTCAGCCAAGATTTGCGGTGAATAGGGACCAAACCCAGGAGAATTACAAATAAGCGTCAGATCTCTGGTGCCACGCTCGCGTAAAGCGAAAAACAACTCATGTGGCCAACCTTGAAGCACGCCAAAGCCACCAACGAGAATACTGGCGCCATCAGGAATGTCCGCAACTGCCGCAGCCGCAGAAAAGGAAGGTTTTCGCATAGTCGTTATTCGTAGGGGTTAGAAGACCTCAGTGCCCGAGACATAGTTCAGAAAACCAAGTGTTTGCTGTTTGTCTTTGAAAACGGCTTCGATCTTATCTCCGTTGTTATAGCGAACAATCACTTCGCATTCCCGAAATACGCCACTCTGCGGTGCAGTTTCATCATACCCTCGGACGAAATCGACAGCTTCGGTAATGCTTGTGAAGTCGCTTTGATTTCCGTGCAGCGGAATGACGATTACCCTAGCAATTTTTCGATCAAGCGTAGATTGAAGTCCTGTGAAAAATTGATCCAGCAATTGTTGGTTGCTGCGGATAAGACGTCGCTTCAAAGAGACATTTTGCTCCTTGGTGAGTGCTTCGATTTTCTTGACTGTTCGCTTGAACTCCGCATCTGGCGTACTTTCATCAAAATCAGCATTGATCCCAACCGAAGCAAACGCTTCAACAATGTTGCTATACGGAAACAAGACCACTTCAAAACCCGAAGAGCGCATTTGCGTGAGCGAACCTTCCGTGAAAACCCCTGCTAAGATTGCGCCGAGAAATGGCTTATCCCATGCGTGTCTTTCAGCTATGGGGAGCACTGCACCTTGAATCTCTTGTGTCTTATTTCTCGAATGTTTTGTGTAGCGTCTCCATGCCGCTTCAATAAACGCTAGAGGTCGGCCTTGTTTATCTTTGGTGCCGCCCTTTTCGATGACGAAATCGAGGTCGTGGTCGTTGCCAAACTTGTCCTGCCAACGGACCTTCTTTCCATCTCGTACCGCTCCTCGTTGCCCTTTCTTATCAAGATACAGCCCACGTTTGTCGTAGAACTCTTGCAACTGTGGTCCCATGATCTCCTCAAGGAGATCCCCGATAATTTGTCCAAACCTATGAGAGGGGGAACTTGCCACCTGTTACTATCCTTTTATCCACAAACGCCCCTCGTGAAGCGGAACCCGGTGTTTCCTATTTTTCCACTTCACATTCCGATCTCTGACCTTCTCAAACGAGAAGGAGTCGAAACCTGCCGCAACAGCAAGATGCCCGAGCCATACGTCGGCTGGGACATAGACTCCGTATGGTGCTGAGTCACCAACCACAAAGCATATTTGTGCTCCAGCCCTACAGACTGAGCGTAGCCTTAAAAAGACTTTCGCCATGTCAGCGAAGTAGGCAGCGATCATTGTGTGGTAGGTTTTTTTACCTCCCTTCGTCAGGCGAATTTCCGCAAGTTGATGACAAACATCTGTTAATTCTGCGTGAATTGGTCCCAGGGCTGCATCTTGTAAGAGTTCTTCAAGGTTAAGCCGCTCAGCTGCAGCGTGCTGAGAGCATGACCGAACAATGAACTGTCGAACAGCGTGTTGTAGATCACCCCACGAAGAAACCTCACCCCAGAAAGTCATTTCTAGCCGTGTCGCATCAGCGTAGTCGTAGTTGTTGGGATATGGTGGGGACGTAATCACCAGGGCAACAGTATCATTTGCAATGGGTGCTGGTTCTCTCGCGTCACGCAAAAATACCGTGGCGGTTTGGCGAAACCCTGACTGTTTAGCAAAAGCCATATCCGAGGCCATTTCCAAGACCTTAGCTTCAAACGCTTGGAACGGATCAAGGGTAGTTGCTTTACGTTTATTTGGCAGGACGTACTGCCATTGGGCAGTACCGACGTAACTACAGGACCGCAGGATGGCGGTGATCGCGAGCCAGACAAGTTGCCACTCTTCGGTTTCCTGGCACGTTTCAGTATAGGTGTCTCGCAAGGCAACAAGCCGCTCAAGTGTCTCTGGCGTGAAGGATTTGATCAGCAGCTCGGGTAGTTGGCCAGACACGTTTTGTGACTTCCTCGTTCTCGCGTGATCGAGTAGCGAGCGTGAGATTTTCAGCAGGTGATGTTCGTCGAGATGCCATAGTAACTTCGCGGTTGCGATACGATAGACAAAAGGATGACTCTCATAACCGTAAACAACAGCCCCCACCTTCTCAGCTGCAAGGAGAGTCGTTCCTGATCCTACGAATGGATCAAGTACAACTGGTCGTTGGGTTCCCGAGAAATCTTTGATTGACTGTTCAACCCATTCAGAGGAGAATCCTGCAGAGTAGCGGAACCAGCGGTGGATTGGTAACCGCAGGTTATCTGTGAACGTGCCAGAGCGACTTTCTTGGAGGGAGTTGAGACTCCCTCCCTGTCCAGGAGAGAGTCTATTCATACTAAAGAGGTCAAGCTGACTAAAATTCTTCATTTCGCAGATTTCGCAAGACAAGACGGCCTAGCATGCAAGAGCCTACTCCCTCAGCTAGAAGATTTGCTAATTCCCATACATATTTCTGCCAGTATTCACGTAAATGGTATAGTCCTTCACATCAGTCACTCTTTTCGGCTGAGTACGAAACGGCGCAATACTACCAGCCTGCACATTGTCCAGCGTCACCGTTTCTTCTGAAAGCTTTTGGCCGCGTTGATTAAAGAGCGTGACTTCGACATTGATTGCCGATGCGTCGGTGGTGGTATTGTGGACCTCACCACTCACGACAACTCCAGCGTCAGTTTGTTCGAGCTTTTTCGAGACCACACGGAACACTTCTTCTGATTGCAACGCCCAAAAGAAGTAGCCAATAAGTACGGCTACAACTCCAAGCGTGACGATGGTGCGTTGCGTTCGTTTGCTTTCACTCCTTGCCATTGTTTGGGCTCCTCCGTAAGATGCCGCCCAGCGATTATGCTGTTGCCTCAGAAAGAGTGCAATCTGGGCCGAAGGAGGGACATCTGTGGCCGAGCGGAAGTGCGACCTCTGTGAGCTTGCCCGCTACACCCAATGGTACGCGGAATTCCACTATCCAGTACGTTTCACGATTCTTGATTGCGACGCCTGTGATGTGCCCATAGCCGTATTAGGGGACCATCGTGTAGACGTCACACCAGAAGAAGTGGCCTACATGGAAAAAGCCCTCAGTCTTGTCGCCGAGCAAAAATTCGCCGGCAAATTCCCTAAATGGGTGTTTGATCACAAGATGCGGCAGATTCCTGATCATTATCATTTTCACGTTCGCCCGCTGTTATGGTAAACCAAGAAACCATGCAGGCAATTTTTCTGCTCAGTCCAGGTGAGCTCGCGTGTCGACAATTGCCGACACCACAACCTGGTGCGGATGAGATTGTCATCAAGGTCGGTGCGGCGCTAACGTGCGGTACTGACCTGAAAGCTTTTCGCCGTGGACATCCCAAATGGCCGATGCCAACGCGCTTTGGCCATGAATATGCTGGAACCATTGTTGCCTGCGGTAAGCATGTCCGTTCGCTGCGCGAAGGCGACGAAGTCATGCTGGCACCGACTGGCCCCTGTGGTTCATGTTTCTACTGTCAACGCCAGCAAGAGAACTTATGTACGTCGCTGATGGAAACCATGGTGCTCGGTGGCTATGCAGAGTACGTCACCATTCCGGCCCGCGTACTGCGCACGAACGTCTTTCAGAAACCAGGACCACTGTCGTTTGCCGAGGCAGCTCTGCTGGAGCCATTGTCGTGTGTAACGTTTGGTTTGCAACACGCGAAGCTCCGCCCCGAGGATACCGCCATCGTTATTGGAGCTGGCGCGATTGGGCTCCTACACGTGGTCGTGTTACGTGCACTGGGAGTCGAGCGCGTGTATGTGGTTGCACGAAATGCACAACGCGCCCAGACGGCACGTGGTCTCGGTGCATACGGAATTATCCCCTATGCTGCGGAAGAGGCCCGCGAAGCGATCCTCGAAGTTACTGCTGGTCAAGGAGCTGATCTAGTCATCGAGTGTACCGCCCAGCCGCGAGTTTGGGAGGAGTCGATTTTCTTTTCTCGCCCAGGGGGACAAGTGGTGCTCTTTGGTGGTTGTCCGGCTGGAACGACCGTGACATTTGACACATACCGTATCCATTACGATCAAGTACAGGTACTGAGCCCATTTCACTTCACTCCTACCGCAGTGCGGGCAGCATACGACCTACTTGCGGCTGAGAAAATTCCTACCCAAAAGCTTATTAGTGGGACCTTTCCACTCACGCAAATCTCTCAAGCCTTTGACCTCTTGCAGCGAGGTGAGGGAATCAAGTACGCAGTGGTGCCTGAGAAGAGTAGTCAGTAGTCAGCATTCAGTAGGAAGAAGGAAAAAGTAGGACACTATGAAACTAGTGACACCGAATGAAGCGATCCGTGCGATTCCCGATGGCAGCATTGTCATTTTTCCGCACGGTTGTGTTGAGCCAACGACCATTTACACCGCCTTCCAAGAGGAGGTTGAACGATTTCAGAATCTGACAGTCTACTCTGGGTTAGCGTTTGGTGAATACCCGTTCTTACGCAAAGGCTTGGGGACGAATTTTCGCTACATGACCTGGCAAGCCGCACCGCGCATCCGCCAAATCTTCAAAGAGAAAAAGGCCGGGTTCGTGCCGATGCGCTTTAGTGAGATTACCCGTATTGTCAGTAAAGATGGTCCGATCAAGCCAGATGTCGTGGTCACACAGGTCTCACCTCCAGATTCTGACGGTACGGTGAGTTTGGGGATTGGAGTGAGTTTGTATCAGGATTTCATCAAGAGCGCCAAAATGGTGATCGCTGAAATCAATAGCAACATGCCAGTCACTGCGGGTGAGAGCAAAGTACCAATCGATAAGATTCATCTTGCGGTTGAGTCTTCGGCGCCGCTTTTGACCTATCACACCCCGCATCAGAGTGAACGCGATACCAAGATCGTCGAGTATGTTCTTGACCTCATTCCAGATCACGCCTGGGTGCAGCTTGGCGTTGGCTCAGTCCCTGACATGGTGTTGTACCGTTTAGCTGACAAGCAAAATATCAATCTCTATTCCGGCATGTTGTCACAAGGCTTGATCCATTTTGTCGAGCATGTGAAACATGCGCCACAAATTATCACTGGGGAACTGGCGGGAGATCAGGAATTGTTCGACTTCTGTGGCCGAACCCCGCAGGTCAAGATGGCCACCGTCAACGTGACACATAATATCCTTTCCCTGGCGAAGCTACCGCGCTTTACCTCGATTAACTCCGCTGTAGAAATCGATCTCCACGGGCAAAGCAACGGAGAAACAATTGGTGAAGTGCAAATCAGTGGTGTTGGTGGCAGCCTCGATTATGTTGAATCTGCCGCGCTTTCTGAGGGTGGCGTATCGATTATTGCTCTTCCGTCTACGACCGAAGATGGAAAGCACTCGAAAATTGTCCCTCGTCTCTCAGCAGGATCGGTAGTAACCACACCACGGTTCTGTACTGACTATATTGTGACGGAGTACGGAATTGCGCGGATGAAGGGAAAAGACCTTCGTGCCCGCGCTGAGGCGTTGATTGCGATCGCCCATCCGAATTTTCGCGAGGAGCTGTCGCGAAGCTTCTAAACGATGAATGATGAATGATGAATGATGAATGATGAATGATGAATGATGAATGAAAAATAGTAGCCAGGAGCCAGCATAGATGGAATTCCTGGCGTTTTCCTCTCTTTCTACTGACTACTGAATGCTGACTACTGATTACTTTCTTCTTGTGAGGCTTTTATGATCGAACGTGCAGCAATTCTTAGTACCGGTGACGAACTGACCACGGGAAAAGTGGTCGATACCAATTCAAATTATCTCGCTGATAAACTGGTCGAAGCTGGGGTTGAGGTTGTTGCAGTGCTGACCGTCGGTGATGTTGCTGAGCGCATCATTTGGGCCTGGCGACAAGCGATCGAAAAAGCCGATGTCATTATCTCGACTGGTGGCATTGGTCCGACAGCTGATGATCTCACGACTGAGTTAGTTGCGAAGATTGCTGGCGTCGAGTTGTTCTTCTCTGAAGAAGTTGCAGACAATATTCGTCGCCTTTTTGCGTCGCTCAAACGCCCCATGCCTGAGAACAACCTCAAGCAAGCAAAATTTCCCAAAGGTGCAGAGATCATTGCGAACCATTTAGGTACGGCCCCTGGTTATCGGGTTGATCTCGATACCCCGCACGGGAAGAAACATCTGATTATTCTTCCCGGCGTCCCACGCGAACTGAAGCCAATGATGGAGGAGACAGTCTTACCGTGGCTGCGGAAAATGCGCGGGACAGATGATGTCTTCCTCACCAGAGCCTTCCAAACTTTCGGCATTAGCGAATCCGGTCTTGATGAAGCAGTCAAAGGCACTGTGAGTGAGGAAGAGGGGCGACTCGCTTTCCGCGCCAGTTTCCCGCAGATTTCACTCAAGGTCACGGTCCGTGGCAAGCCCAACGAAGTCGAAGGCCGCTTGGAAGAATTGTCGAAACGCATTCGTGAGCGAGTTGGCTCGTATGTCTACGGCGAAGGCGATGTGACGATGGAAGAAGTCGTCGGTAAGCTACTCAAAGAGAAGGGCAAAACGCTGGCGATTGCTGAAGGGACGTCCGGTGGTTTGGTCAGTCATCGCGTGACCAATGTCGCGGGCAGTTCGTCATACTATCTGGGAACCGTCATCGCGTACGCTGATGCGGCGAAAACGAATCTGCTTGGCGTCAAGCCAGAAACACTGAAGCTGCACGGCGCGGTGAGTGCAGAAGCTACACGCGAAATGGCAGTCGGGGTACGCGAACGGCTAGGTGCTGACATTGGTGTCGCCGTCACTGGCATTGCTGGTCCCGGTGGTGGGACCCCAGATAAGCCGATTGGACTTGCCTATCTCGCGCTCTCTTCCGGCGAGACCTTAGTTGCTCGTGACTACAAACTCTGGGGCAACCGCGAGTGGATTAAAACTCTTGTCGCTCAACTTGCCTTAGATTGGGTTCGCCGTTCGTTGCTCGGAATCAATATCGCTGAAGCAAGCTTTATAAGACGGTAATGAAAAATGAAGAATTAAAAGTGAAAAATGAGGAAGAAACAGAAAATAGATTCCTCTTTATAATTCTTAATTCTTCATTTTTAATTTTTCATTTCCTCCGAGGTTTCCCTCTTGATTCGCGCCTTCATCGCGGTTAATCTGGCCCCATCGATAGGCGAAGAAATAGCGAAGATACAATCTGCGCTGAAAAAACCGCAGGGGGGATATTCGCTGGACCCGGATTGAAGGCATGCATCTGACGCTTAAATTCCTTGGCGATATCAGCCGCGAGCAAGTCGAAGCAATTCTTGCAGCTCTGCGTACGGCCTTGAGCGAGCAGCCTACCCTCCATGTCCACGCCCAGGGGTTAGGAGCTTTTCCCAATCTCAAACGACCGAAGGTACTTTGGGCTGGATTACGGGGTGAAGGGCTTGTGATACTCCAGGAGAAGGTTGAGTCTGCGTTGGTTCCGCTCGATTTCCCACGCGAAGACCGAGGCTTCACTCCTCATCTGACGTTGGGTCGGGTGCGCTCGCTCCGGGGATGGGAACAGGTGTTCGCGGTGGTCAGGCAACACGAGCATGCCCAATTTGGTGACAGCGCAATTGACCGCGTCACTGTGTATCAGAGCACGCTTCGCCCGGATGGCGCTGTGTATAGTCCCCTTGGAACCGTACCTCTGCAACAGGCGTGAGGGAACAAAGGAGCAACGACGTATGGCAAGCGAAAAAGACAAAGACAAAGAGAAGGATAAAGAGCGAAGCCGCGCCTTAGATTTGGCAGTCAGTCAAATCGAAAAGCAATTTGGCAAAGGCGCGATCATGAAGCTGGGGGAAGAGGCGATTACCCAAGATATTGCCGCCATCTCCACTGGCTCACTGACTCTGGATCTTGCGCTTGGGATCGGTGGTTTGCCACGTGGTCGAGTGGTGGAGATTTACGGTCCTGAATCATCAGGAAAAACGACGATGGCGCTGCAAGTCGTTGCCGAAGCACAGAAAATGGCCGGAACCTGCGCCTATATCGATGCTGAACATGCGCTTGACCTGGGCTACGCGCAAAAGATTGGCGTGAAAGCTGACGAACTATTGGTGTCGCAACCGGATAACGGCGAACAAGCACTGGAAATCACTGATACGCTCGTGCGGAGCGGCGCTGTGGATGTGATCGTGGTTGACTCTGTTGCTGCGCTTACACCTCGGGCTGAAATTGAAGGCGAGATGGGTGAACCGCAAATGGGTTTACAAGCCCGCCTCATGTCTCAGGCGTTACGGAAACTGGTTGGTACGATTTCTCGCTCGAAAACACTTGTCGTTTTCATCAACCAGGTCCGTATGAAGATCGGCGTGATGTTTGGCAATCCTGAAACCACGACTGGTGGAAACGCGCTCAAATTTTACGCCTCGGTTCGTTTGGATATTCGCCGTACCGGTGCGGTCAAACAAGGTGAAGAAGTGATTGGCAGTCGCACAAGAGTCAAGGTTGTCAAAAACAAAGTGGCACCGCCGTTTCGTGAAGCGGAGTTTGATATTGTCTACGGAGTTGGCGTCTCAAAAGAAGGTGAGTTGGTTGATATTGGTTCTGAAAACGGTGTGGTCGAAAAATCTGGAGCCTGG
This sequence comes from Deltaproteobacteria bacterium, assembly GCA_016874775.1. Taxonomy (NCBI): domain Bacteria; kingdom Pseudomonadati; phylum Myxococcota; class Myxococcia; species Deltaproteobacteria bacterium. The sequence continues at coordinate 36,788 of VGTJ01000012.1, read as the reverse complement.
TACTCGTTTAATGGTGAGCGTATAGGCCAAGGGCGAGAGAATGCGAAAGATTATCTCAAAGACCACCCCGACATTGCCCAGGTCGTTGAGGCGAAGATTCGTGAGAAGTTCGGAGTGGCTTCTCCAGCATTGGTGGAGGCGGAGGACTAAACGGAGAACTTGCCCTTCGACTTCGCTGCGCTACGCTCAGGGCGAGCGGTGCTACTCCGTTCGTGCTGAGCGTAACCCGAAGGGTGAAGTCGAAGCATGAACGGAGTTCGGCACAAATGACTTAGAAGAACAATATGTCCCTACAGCCGAAACCCTTCCTGACACCTGAAGAATACTTAGCCATTGAGCGCAAGGCTGAATACAAAAGCGAGTATTTCAACGGCGAAATGTTTGCGATGGCAGGAGCCAGCGCCCGCCACGCTCTGATTGTGACGAATGTCGTCAGTGAACTACGAGAACAATTGAGGCGAAAGCCGTGTACGGTTTATTCGACAGACCTACGCGTTCGAGTCAGTCCGACTGGTCTTTATCCCTATCCTGATGTTGTGGTTATTTGTGGCCAGCCTCAGTTTGCCGATGCGATACCGGATATGATTGTAAATCCGACGTTGATCGTTGAGGTCTTATCTGATTCTACACAAGACTACGACCGAGGAGGAAAGTTTGAGCAGTATCGCTCTCTTGCCTCTTTTAAGGAATATGTTTTGATCGCCCAAGACCGGTGTCATGTCGAGCACTTTGTGCGACAGCCGGATAATCGCTGGCTCTTAGCTGAAACTAATAAAATCGAGGACGCTCTTCACTTATCTTCTATTGATTGTACTCTGGCATTGACTGAAGTGTACGATAAAGTCGAATTGCCAGCATGAAGAATCCGCAATCGTTAATCCGCAATTCACAATCGCTTCTCACTCCCCTCGACTACGCCTATCGCCTGCTCGCTCGCCGCGCCCATAGCGAGCAGGCTCTTGCCGATAAACTCCTCTCGAAGGGCTTTACCGAACACGCTGTCGCTCGCACTGTCGCTCGCCTCAAAGAGCAAGGGTATCTGAACGATGAAAGCCTTGCTGTTGATCAGACTGAGCGTCTAAGCAAAAAGGGATTCGGTGCAGAAGGTATCCGTGTCAAATTGCGACAGAAAGGCCTTGCCTCGGATACCATTGAGCAGACGCTAGAGGAGCATGAAAAAGCTGAAGACCTGGAATCTGCACGCAAACTCCTCGCTAGCCGTTTCTCAGCAGACGCGCTAAAACAGTCCCAGCAGTACGCACGAGCATTTCGGCTCCTGCTCCGTCGGGGGTATACACAAGAAGTCGTTGAGAGTCTCCTTGGTGAGGCGCCAACCAATGCTCGTGAGACAGATTTAGAGGACTGAGAGACTAATTCATGACCGGGAAAGAAATTCGCGACAGTTTCCTTCATTTTTTTGCGCAACAGGGACATCAAATTGTTCCAAGCGCTTCTCTTATCCCCGCGAGTGATCCGACTTTAATGTTCACCAATGCCGGGATGGTACCGTTTAAGAACATCTTCCTTGGTATCGAAAAGCCAACGCAGACACGGGTAGTCAATTCGCAAAAGTGCCTGCGTGTCTCAGGTAAGCATAACGACCTCGAAGAAGTCGGACGTGACACGTACCATCACACGCTCTTTGAAATGCTCGGGAATTGGTCGTTTGGCGATTATTACAAAAAAGAGGCAATTCTCTGGGCGTGGCAATTGTTGACCGACGTGTGGAAACTGCCGAAGGACAAGCTCTGGGCCACGGTCTACAAAACCGATGATGAAGCTGAGGAATGGTGGCGGAAGCAGACCGATATCAACAAAGATCAGATCCAACGATTCGCCGAGAAGGATAATTTCTGGGAAATGGGTGAGACCGGCCCTTGTGGCCCTTGTTCAGAGATTCACATCGACCGTGGGCCCGGCGTGTGTGAAAAAGAAAACACTCCTGGCCACGTCTGTACCGTCAATGGTGGCTGCCCGCGCTATATCGAACTGTGGAACCTGGTTTTCATTCAGTACAACCGTAACCCCGATCAATCGTTGACCGAGTTGCCATCGAAACATGTCGACACCGGCATGGGTCTCGAACGGGTCACCTCGGTGTTACAGAATACGCGCGGCAATTACGACACCGATCTGTTGCGCGACATCATTCGTGCGACCGAAGAGCTCAGTGGCAAGCGTTATGGTAGCGACGCAGAAAACGACATCTCATTTCGCGTGATTGCCGATCATGCGCGTGCGGCAGCGTTCGTCATTGCTGATGGCGTTGTCCCCACTAACGAAGGTCGGGGGTATGTGTTGCGCCGTATCATGCGCCGGGCGTTGCGTCACGGACGCTTGCTTGGCTTTGAGGGGACATTCTTCTCGCAGGTGACAGAGAGTGTGATTCGCCTCTTTGCCTCTGCTTATCCTGAATTGACTGAGCGGAAGAGTTACGTGACTGAAGTCGTCCGTAACGAAGAAGAACGCTTTGCTGATACGCTCGGGAAAGGATTAGGGCTGCTCGAACAGGAGATCAACACGGTTCGTCAGAATGGCGCGTCAATCTTGAACGGGGAAGTCGCTTTTCGTTTGTATGACACGTACGGCTTTCCGCTCGATTTGACCGAAGATTTCCTTTCGTCTGAAGGGTTTACACTAGATCGCGCGGGATTTGACCGGGCGATGGAAGAGCAGCGTACCCGTGCACGCGAGGGACAAAAAGGCACGGTGTACATAAGTGCCAGTCTTACCGACTTGCGCTCGAAGTTTGCTGGCGATCGTATCGTAGAATGGGAATCTGAAGTCGTAGCGGTTCTAGTCAATGGCGAAACTCAGCGCAGCGCAGCACGTGAAGGCCAAGAAGTTGAAATTGTCACTGCCGAGACCCCTTTCTATGGCGAATCCGGCGGTCAAGTTGGGGATGCTGGAAGAATTGAGACAACGCGTGGCGATCTGATCGAAATTGTCGATACTCAGAAGCCACAACCATTCTTAACGATTCACCGTGGCAAAGTGACACGCGGTGCGATTCAGGCTGGCGACAGGGTGAAGTTGGTCATCGATGCCACGCGGCGTGAGGCGACACGTCTGAATCACTCGGCAACGCACATTCTGCACTCAGCGCTACGTGAGGTGCTTGGCCCCCATGTGAAGCAAGCAGGTTCGCTCGTAACCCCTGAGCGGTTGCGCTTCGATTTTACTCACACCAGTCCGGTGAAGGACGACGTGCTCGAACGAATCGAGAACATCGTGAACACCCATATTCGTGAGAATGCTGAAGTGACGAGTCAGGAAATGGCCTTGAATGATGCGTTGAAGAGCGGTGCCCTGGCGTTCTTTGGTGAGAAATATGGGGAACGGGTCCGTGTCCTAAAGATGGGAAGTTTCTCGACTGAACTGTGTGGGGGAACGCATGTGAACCGTACTGGAGACATCGGTCTCTTCAAACTGAAAGCCGAGGCCGGGGTTGCATCGGGAGTTCGTCGGGTCGAAGCAACGACTGGCAAAGGGGCATTGGAGTGGGTTCGGCAACGCGAACAGATTCTCAAAGATGTAAGCAGCATTCTAAAGGGCTCAGAGGAAGAAGCCGCGGATCGTATCGAGAAGTTACTTGCGCTCCAGCGTGACCTTGAGAAACAACTAGTACAGTTGCAAAGCAAGCTGGCAGGTGCGCAGAGTGGCGACATCGAATCGCATGCACAGCAAGTGAATGGGGTGACTGTCGTCGCAAGTCGCATCGAAGGTGTTGACGACAAAGCTCTACGTGACACGGCTGATCGGCTGCGCGATAAGTTCCAACCGGCAGTGATCGTTCTCGGTGCCGTGCAAGGGGATCGAGTGGTATTGTTGGCTGCGGTCAGTAAAGATGTGACAAAACAGCATCACGCAGGAAACATTCTCAAGCAAATTGCTCCACTAGTGGGAGGCGGCGGCGGCGGGCGCCCCGATTTCGCTCAGGCTGGCGGAAAAGACGCCACGCGCCTGGATGAAGCGCTACAAAAGGTGTATGAGCTAGTGGGAAAAGGAGCATAAAGGAGGAACGTTACACCCTTGGAGCAGGTCAACGAGAATACTTCACGCGTCCAATTCGAGAGTCATCGTTTCTTTCACGACCTCCTGGGACACCAGGATGAGCACTTGCGCAGCATTGAAAGGGCCGTCGGTGTGAAACTCGCGACTTCGGGAAATGCACTCCTCATCACTGGAGATGAAGAGCAACGCAGCCTCGCGAGTCGGGTCTCGACTCAACTCTATGGCCTTCTACAAAACGGGTATCCGGTCTACCCGAGCGATGTCGATTACGCGATCCGCATCCTCAGCCGGGACCGTTCGGCAAATCTGAAAGACATTTTCCTCGATACGGTTTATATCTCGGCAAACCGCCGCACGATCACTCCGAAGAGCATCGCACAAAAAGTGTATATCGATGCGATTCGACACTTCGACATTGTCTTCGGCATAGGGCCAGCGGGTACGGGGAAAACTTATTTGGCCATGGCGGTGGCGGTTGCTGAACTGATGAAACACAAAGTGAGCCGGGTGGTCTTAACACGCCCAGCAGTCGAAGCTGGTGAGAAGCTCGGATTTTTACCAGGCGATCTGGCCGAAAAGATCAATCCGTATCTGCGTCCGTTGTATGACGCGTTGTACGACATGGTCGATTATGATCGCGCCAGCAAGATGATCGAACGCGGAACGATTGAAGTTGCGCCACTCGCGTTTATGCGCGGGAGAACATTGAACGATTCGTTCGTCATCCTTGATGAAGCGCAAAATACCACGCCAGAGCAGATGAAAATGTTTCTCACTCGCCTTGGCTATGGTTCCAAAGCAGTTATTACTGGCGATGTCACACAGATTGATCTTCCGGCGGGCACACGGTCAGGTTTAAAAGAAGCCCAACACATTTTACGTGGCATCGACGGTATTAAATTTTCCTTCTTCAGTGAGAAGGATGTCGTCCGTCACCGTTTAGTGCAAGATATCATTACTGCGTATGAGCGAGCACAAGAAGAACGCGAAAAATACGAAGAGGAAAAGCGTGCGTTCCGTCGCCAACGCGCGCAAGAGCGACGTAACGATCGACGTTTCTGGCAAGACCCCAGAGGTGAGTCACAAAGAGTTTCGCCAGTGGAGCAAAACAATTTTACGCCATCTGAATCAACAGCGGGCGGAACTGAGTCTCGCACTGGTAACGGACCCGGAGATTCACATCCTGAATCGTCAGTATCGTCAGAAGGACAAGCCGACTGACGTACTCTCGTTTCCGTTAGCGGATGAACTGCAGCCGTTCTTATTGGGTGACGTGGTGATTTCCGTTGACACAGCTGCACGGCAAGCGCAACGTCGCCATCACTCGTTACGCGAAGAGCTGCAGATCCTGCTGATTCACGGGATCCTGCATCTTCTAGGCTACGATCACGAAGTCTCACGTAGTGAGGCGATGCGCATGCATCGGAAGGGGCGGGAGATTAAGGCAATGCTGTCGTCGATTGAAAGCCGCATGTAGGAATAGAGCAAGAATGGTCTCATTTTAAGGAGAGGGCAACACGAGGGCAACGAGTGCGGGTGAGGTGTTACCCAATCACCCCACTCGTCCGCAACGTTGCTACTTCCTCATTCGCAACTCCGAGTTCCGCCAGCACCGTATCGGTATGCTCCCCAAGCCGTGGCGCAGGAATGCGCAGCTCCGCTGGAGTCTGATCAAACCGTGCTGCTGGACGTGGCTGTCGCATGCGACCGAGCGATGGATGTTCTGACTCGACAATCAGCTGATTCGCTACGATCTGCGGGTCGGTTAGTAAATCCTTGCGACTGAGCACAGGAGCACATGGGACTTGCTCCGCATCGAGACGAGCGAGCCACTCTGCTGACGTCCGCGTCTTAAGAACCTCAGCCGTTAGTTCTAAACGCGCATCAGCGTATTTTACTCGCCCCGCGGGAGTAGTGAAGCGTGGATCTTCCAGCCATTCTGGACATTCAAGCGCGCGCGTGAGTCCTTGCCATTCAGCATCAGAGACCGTTCCAACAGTGATAAAACTGTCGGCTGTCTCGAAAACAAGGTCTCTTGCGTTTGGGCGAATGGTCACTTCTTTATCGGTAATGAACGTATGCGCAACCATCGCTTCAGGCCAGAGAAAAGAAACCACTGCGTCGAGCATTGCCAGCCGCACATGTTGCCCTTGCTTCGTCCGTTCACGTGCGAGTAAGGCCGCAGTCATGGCCTGTGCTGCGGTCATGGCAGTCACTTTGTCTGGCACGATGAGTCGCATCATGTGTGGCCGTCCGTCAGGATCAGCCTGAATCGAGGCCAGTCCAGATAGTGCCTGAATCACCGGGTCATAGACTCGCTTATGGACATATGGCCCAGTTTCTCCAAACCCACTGATCGAAACGTAAACCAGATCAGGTGTAACGCGCCGTAGCTCCGCCTCGCCAATGCCCATTTGCTCAGCTACACCAGGACGAAAATTCTGCACGAACACGTCAGCTTTAGCGACGAGTTCTTTGAGAATTGCTAACCCGCGTGGCGTTTTAAGATTGAGGACCACAGAGCGTTTGTTGCGATTAACGATGGTGAAGGTAGGGGACATCCCACGAGGACCGCCGAGCGCACGCGTCAGGTCTCCAGTTCCCGGCGGCTCAACTTTGATCACATCCGCGCCCTGGTCAGCCAGCACCATCGTCGCCATCGGCCCCGAGATCATTTGTGTCACATCAATAACACGGTATCCAGCGAGTGGTCCTGGCATAGTTTCCCTCCTTGCGTGCTACGGCATTGGCAGCTTTCCAGCAGAACGGGTGCTAGCGGATAACAGTTGCTCTCTGACGCCCGAGAGCAACAACCCGCAGGATCTCATTCTCGACTTCCAAGACAGTACACGAACAATGGTCAGGCTCAAAGCACATCAGACGATCGTCGCCAGTAGCAGCTCCTACCGCTGCATTGATGGCAACGAAATGCGTAGTCATGACCGTTGACGTTTTCTGTGTGACTAAACACTGCACTACTTGCTCGCGCCAGGCCTGATATTCTGTCGACAGATCACTCCATCGTCCGCGCAAGGCACGATGGATCCATGCAGTTCGTTCCTCCAGATTCTGACTGGGCGATGGAACCTCAGCAATCCGCACGTCAACCGTCGCGTCGACCTTCCATATTGTTTCGAATGGGCGGGCAGTCTCACGCGCACGTTTGAGTGGACTCGTCAGCACTGGTAATGGTCCAAGCGCAGAAAGTTCTTGCGCAACGGCCTGCGCTTGAGTGATACCGATCTCATTGAGACCAGGATCCGTAGCTTCCGCGAACCCAGCGCTGGGGTGTCCGTGGCGGATGAGATACAGCCGAAAGAGAGGCATAGTCAATATGAAAAATAACCAAAAGTGACCAACACGCAGAAACTATCGAGGAATCACCCAGGCCTTTTACTCTGGCACTTTCCCCGAACTCTACTCTCTCTTCTCAATTTCTTTTTGCAAAGCTCGTTGTGTCGGCGTTTGTGGTGGAGTGTCTTTCTTCTCACTTTCAGAAGATTGAAAGACGACCTTTCGATCTTCTTCTTCTTGTTTCTTCAGTTGGGTGACGAGAGCCAGTAACGGGTCAACTTCTGGAGGAGGGGTGTTGTCGGTTCCAGTCGCAGCATCCGCAGAGGCCGGTTTGGCAGCTTTTCGTGCAGCCAAGGCTTTTCCTGCAAGCTCAGCAAGACTCTTCTTGTTAATGTCTTCAAGAATTTCTTGAAGGTGACCTAACGCTTTGGTCGCGGCATCCGTCTCCGGGTATTCCTCTACCACTCGCCGTAAGCGCGATTTAGCCGGAAGAAGCGCAAACCGCTTCATATGAAACTCGGCGACGTACAACTCATGTTCTGCGAGTGATTCCCGGCAGGAGCGACTTTTTTGTTCCGCTAATAAGGCAAAGGAGCTGTCACCGAAGCGGCCAGAGACCGCGCGGAAAAAATCATTCGCTTTCTCCGTCACGCTTTGGTCACGGTCAATTGAACGCATCTGATCGAGATATGACATACCTCGGTAATACTGCACAAACGGGAGGTGCGAACTCGTGGGATAGGTCCGTTCAAAATCACTGAAACCAGTAAGTGCGTCAGCGAATTTCCTATCGAGGTAACGACCATAAGCAATTTTGAGCTGCGCCTCTTCAGCGTACGGGTTCAGAGGATATTGGTCGAGCAATTCTTGATATTTCTCACCCGCAGTGATGAAATCTTCCCTGTTGTAGTAATCGCTCGCTTCGGTGTAATACTCTTTCGCCGAAAGCCGCCGCATAGCTGGCGAGCACCCACTCACGCCTATCAATATGAAAAATCCGAGGAAAAAAAATACAATTCGTCGTGTCATAAAGCGCCACGCTAAAGGATTTTTTTAGCGGTTGTCAACGTCCTTGGTCCCAATTTGCTTTCCCGTTTGGGATTTTTGTACATTGAAACAACAACTTGCCTCATACGAAAGGAGGGGACGCCTGTTGTACCACCGACCGTCTTTGCTCATGTTGAACCTCTGAGAAAGGAGATGTCCTGACAATGCGACAACATCTTGGAACGATAGTGAGATCGTCAATTTTCACCCTGCTCACATTTCTTGCCAGCCAAGCACCGGCGTTCGCACAGGTCATGTTCAGCGACGAATTTAACGGCCTTTAGTGACGGTTGGTGGATTAAATCGCAACCAGTGGACGACACTGCAACTCCGGTGGCTCAAAAACCGCACCGAATGGTATATCAACGGTGTCCTTGCCCGCTCGACTACGGCTGCCCATGCCAATGATCCGATGAGTGTCCGTTTCAATCTCTGGGCACCAGCCTCGTCATGGACGGCAGCCTATGATGCTGGCTTACAGCCTGCCCTGACTCTGGATCAGAGTGTGTCGTATTTTTATGATGTGGACTACATCCGCGTAACCAAGATTCAATAACGCATCCGCTTTCGCCATTGTCCCCGGTCCCGCCTTGTGGTACCTCAGGGCGGGACAAAAAATGTGGGACAACACACGCCTGGTCGTTTTTACTGCCATCTGTGCATCGCTCTACGCAGCGATTCTCATTCCTTTCAAAGTTATTCCCATTATTCCTGGAGTAACGGAGTTGCGCCCTGCCAACGCCGTTCCGGTCATCTGCTCGTTTCTCTTTGGTCCTGCTGCTGCGTGGGGGGCAGCGATTGGCAATGTTATTGGTGATTTCTTCGGTGGCATCGGGCCAGGCGATTTCTTCGGCTTCTTTGGTAACTTCTTGTATGGGACAGTCCCTTACAAAACGTGGCAGCTGGTCTCACGAGATCAGCCGGTACCGAAAACTCCGCTGACGTGGGTGAAGTTTACTTTTACCATCCTGCTCGCAAGTTCTCTGTGCGCCCTCTTTATCGGTTGGGGCCTCAACCTGCTAGGATTCGTCCCGTTTCGTATCCTTGCCAATATCATCTTGTTCAACAACTTCGTCTCGTCGATGTTGTTCGCTCCTTTACTCTTGGCTGTCATTTATCCTCGTGTTGCCAAGGGTCGATTACTGTATTCCGATCTCCTCGAACCCCGACCTCCAAAACCTCCAGCACTGCGACTGTTCGGTTTGGGACTGCTCGCAGGTGCCACCATAAGCGGATTTGTGGTCGGAAACCTCTTATCTAGCGGGAGTTGGACTCCAGAACTATTTGTGACGATGGGTTGGGTAACCGAGACCAAAACGATCGAAGTAGGATTAGGATTGTTACCGTTTATCGTCCTTGCATGCATAGGATTGGCGCTGCTGTGAGTCCAGAGTCTAGAGTCCAAAGTCCAGAGTCCTCAAAAGACGAGCCCCACGTCGCCCACTCGTCCAGGGAAGAAGCACTGGCGCTCGATCAGGTGTCGTTTACCTATGCTGACACGACCATACCTGCGTTACGCGAGGTGTCGCTGCAAATTCGGCAGGGAGAAATGGTTGTGATCATGGGGGCGTCTGGTGCAGGAAAATCAACACTAGCGAAGTGTTTGAACCGTGTGATTCCTGCCTTTCAGAACGGACAATTTACCGGCGAGGTGCGACTCTTCGACAAACGCTTGGCGGTGGAAAAGGTGGGGGAATTAGCCGAAACCATCGGGATGGTTTTCCAAGATTTTGAAGCACAACTCTTTTCGACCACAGTCCGAGACGAAGTCGCATTTGGCTTAGAGCAGCTTGGTGTCGAACCGGCTGAGATGCACCATCGTTTAACTACAGCGCTTGCGCAGGTTGGTTTGTCGGGGTTTGAGGAGCGGGACCCAACGACGTTATCTGGCGGGCAGAAACAGCGGTTAGCCATTGCTGCATTGTTAGCGCTGCGCCCACGTGTTCTCGTATTTGATGAGCCGACAACCGATCTTGACCCAGAGGGGCGACAAGAGATTTTCACGCTCCTGGGACAGATGCGCACCCAAGGTCATACGCTCGTAGTCATAGAGCATGAAATCACAGCCGCACTCGAAGCCGATCGACTGTTGATTCTGGCCGCGGGTGCAATCGTCGCTGATGGTCCACCTCATGAGCTTTTGCCGCACGTAGAGATGCTCGAACACTACGGAATCAAACCGCATGATTGCGACCGTCTCTTTCCCGTGCTCGGCGTGCGTGAATATCCACGAAAGCCAGAAGCCGCAGCAACACTCCTGCAACAGCACTCACCGGCAGAGTCCTTGACGGTTCCCTCGCAAGAACAGCATGAGAACCAGCAACAACCCCTACTTCTTTCGTTACACACCATTTCGCATACGTATGCCGACGGCCCCTCCGCGGTACAGCAGGTTTCACTCACTATAGGTGAGGGAGAGTTTATTGCGCTGTTGGGCAAGAACGGCTCCGGAAAGACAACATTAGCAAAACACATCAGTGGATTGCTCGTGCCGACTCATGGCCAAGTGCTCTTACGCGGGAAAGAACTGTCAACACTGCCACTCGTTCAGGTGGCTCAAGAAGTGAGCTATGTTTTTCAAAATCCTGACCATCAATTATTTGCTGAAACGGTAGAAGCAGAAGTTGCCTTTGGGCCGCAGAACATCGGTCTTACCTCAGAAGAAGTCCGCTCACGGGTGGACGAAGCACTGACAGCAGTCGGCTTACAACACGTGCGTGAGCAGGATCCGTTCCTTCTTGGCAGAGGAGAGCGGCAACGTCTCGCGGTTGCGGCGTTGCTGTCGATGCGCCCACGTGTGTTAATTCTTGATGAACCGACGACCGGTCTCGATTACCGCGAACAACGACAAATGATGGAACTACTGAAACAGCTCCATCGCGATGGACGAACGCTTATTATCATCACGCACGTACCTTGGGTGGCTGTCGAATATGCCGAACGTGCGTTGTTGATGTCCGCAGGGCGCTTGCTGTGGGATGGCCCTATGCGTTCCATGTGCGCACAACCTGAGTTATGCGCTCAAGCTGCTTTTCGACCGCCTGACGTGACACTCATCGGTAGGAAGTTCGGAGTAACACCGTTATCGGTTGAAGAGTTGTTGACATGGATACACAATTCGTCTCAGGAAAGGACCTTTCAGTCATGAATCTCATCGGGGTCGATGTCGGTGGGACGTTTACGGACGTGATTTACACAGACACGGTAACCCGTCAGGTATTCATCCATAAAGTACCAACAACCTCGACTGACCCATCACTGGGAGTTATTTCTGGAATTACTCAACTCTGCACCCGCCATAAATTTGACCTCACTGACATTGAGCGAATCTATCATGGGACGACAATTGCAACCAACGCATTACTTGAATACAACGGTGCTCGTGTTGGTGTGATTACCACTAAAGGATACCGCGACCTCCTGCATATTGGGCGTCATCAACGACCGCAACATTATTCCATTCAGCAGGAAATTCCCTGGCAAGACCGTCCGCTGGCACGGCGCCGACACCGCAAGGTCGTGAGCGAACGCCTCGTTCCTCCAAAAGGAGACGTGTTGGTTCCGCTCAATGAAGAGGAAGTCCGACAAGCAGCGCGTGAACTGAAGGCCGAAGGTGCTGAAGCGATCGCCGTCTGTTTCTTGTTCTCGTATCTGAATCCACGGCATGAGGAACGGGCGCGAGACATTATCAGGGAAGAATATCCCGAGGTGTTTGTGGCGACCTCAGCGTCTGTCACACCGCAATTCCGAGAGTTCGAACGTTTCACCACAACCGCCATGAATGCCTTCGTTGGGCCAACTGTGCAGCGATATATTACGCGATTGGCACAGCGTCTGCGCGACGCGGGTTTGCGTGCAGAGTTGCACATTATGCGATCGAACGGCGGCGTCGCCACGCCTGCAATGATTGCAGAAAAACCGGTACTCACTCTCCTCTCTGGTCCAGCAGCCGGGGTGCTGGGTGGAGCGTGGTCTGGTGCGCTGTCGCACTATCCGCGTTTGATCACCTTTGATATGGGCGGGACCAGTGCCGACATTGGTGTTGTCACTGACGGTACCTTTAGCGAAGCGACGGCGCGAGACACATGGATTGCCGGGTATCCGGCAATGGTGCCAATGATCGACATTCACACCATTGGTGCCGGGGGCGGAAGCATTGCCAGGATCGATGCCGGTGGCGCCTTTCGGGTTGGGCCGCAAAGTGCAGGCTCGCAGCCTGGACCCGCAGCGTATGGTCGTGGTGGGTCAACACCGACGGTAACCGATGCGAATCTGGTGTTGGGACGACTCGATAAAGACAATTTCCTCGGCGGGGCAATGCGGCTTGACGCTATTGCTGCACAGCGAGTGATTGATGAATTTGCTCAACAAGTGGGACTATCTGACCTCGAAGCAGCCGAAGGCATTATCACGATCGTCAATAACAACATGGCTAACGCGATTCGCTCGCGCACGGTACAAAAAGGTATCGACCCGCGCGACTATGCACTAGTGGCATTTGGTGGCGCCGGGCCTCTGCATGGCGCTGAAGTTGCGAGGATGCTCAGTATTCCTGTCTGCATCGTTCCGTACTTTCCTGGCCTAACGTCCGCGTTGGGGTTGCTCACTACCGATTTGCAATACGACACACTTAAAACAGCCTTTCAAGTCCATCCTGGGCTGGATTATCCTCAGCTCAATGCCGATTTTGCCGAGATGAAACGAACGCTTCATGAACAATTTGTGAGAGATGGTGTCGAGCCCACGACAGTGACGTTCGAACGTTATGCTGACGCGCGATATGTTGGCCAAGGGTATGAGTTACGCGTGCCCATACCAAACGGACCGCTCGGTGAAAGGAACATGCAACAAACCGCTGATGCATTCCATCGTCAGCATGAAGCTGAATATGGCCACTGTTTTGTCACAAGCCCTATAGAATTCGTCAATATTCGCGTCACGGGGATTGGGCCAACGCAAAAGATCCAGCAACTACCGTCACAGACGGGTGGGTCGCTGGATGAAGCGTTCGTCAAAAGGGACGAGTGCGTCTTTCGCATCCAAAGCGGCCTCAACGCATTTCCGACTGCTTTCTATCGACACGAGAAACTTCCCCTTGGTCAGATTGTGAATGGGCCAGCTATTCTCCTTCAATCTGATAGTACAACAGTAATCCCACCGGGATGTTGCGGTCAGGCTGATGAGCACGGCAACTTTATCATAACGATTGGAGATACGGCATGACCCAACACGCCACTGCCACCGTCGGCACTGACAAAAAGCCGACAATCGATCCCATCACTACGAGTGTGATCCTGGGCGCGTTAGAGCAAATTGCCATAGAGATGGGCTATAAGCTGATGCGCATGGCGTACTCAAGCATTATCCGTGAGTCTGAAGATTTTGGTGCGGCGCTGGTGAATGCCCAAGGACAACAATTATGTGAGTCGCGTCAAAGTACACCGCTGCAGTCTGGCCCGATTCCTGGCTATGTCCGCGGCATTTTGCAACAACTCGCGGCACGAGGCGAGTCGATTCGGCCAGGGGATGTGATCATGCATAACGACCCCTATGGTGGCGCCAGTCACGGACCTGATGTTGGTTTTTGTGTACCGGTCTTTTTCAACGATCAGTTGGTGGGGTTTTCGGTGACGACCGCTCACCACCTTGATATTGGCTCACAAACACCGGGAAGCACTGGTATTGTCGAAGCCGTGGACGCCTATGCTGAAGGTTTACAATTCAAGGCGATTAAGGTTTTTGATCAAGGAAAGCGCAATGATGCCGTGTGGCAAATCTTACGAGATAATGTTCGCGTATCTGATTTGGTCGTTGGCGATATGGAAGCCCAAATTGCGGCTTGTCGTATCGGTGCCGCACGGTACGTTGAGTTGATCGAGCGTTACGGCCTTGCGACGGTCGAAGCTGCGTGTGCCGAATTGTTTGATTATTCTGAGCGGCTCATGCGTCAGGCAATCGAGCGCATTCCTGACGGTCGCTACACCGCCACTGGCTATATGGACGGCTATTTGGACGATCCTAATCCAAGCCGACGCAATCTCCCAATCGTGGTCACACTCACCGTGAACGGTAGTGACATGATCGTCGACCTTGCCGGCACAGCACCGCAAGTAGCGGATCGACCGATCAACTTGCCGTTCGTCGGCACGGTCGATGTTGCGGTGTGGTTAGTCTTACGGTCAGTGCTCTTAGATACGGAGACGTATGGCAACATTCCACAAAATAGCGGATTGTACCGGCCCATCACTATCGTTGCTCCAGAAGGAACCTTAGTAAATCCGATCTTTCCTGCGCCGACTATTGCACGTTTCGTTGGTGGAAACATGTTGTGCGATACGGTAATGCGGGCGTTGTCCCAAGCATTGCCAGAACAAGTGTGTGCAGGGGTTGGCAATCTTAAAGTGATCGCGGCTAGTGGTTTTCGTAACCAACGACCGTGGGTTCATCTCGAAATCTTCGAGGGAAGTTACGGTGGACGCTATGGCCGCGACGGAATGGATGCGGTGGATACGCTCTATGCCAACACACGCAACAACCCGATCGAGGATATCGAGTCGCATGTCCCGTTACGCGTTGAGCGCTACGAATTACGCGAAGATGCTTGCGCGCCTGGTCAGTGGCGCGGCGGACTCGCGTCGATCAAGTCCATTCGCTACTTGAGTGGTGGAGGGGCGTCGGTCGAAGGTGATGGCTTCGGCTATCCGGCTTGGGGATATAAAGGCGGTGGCTCAGGTTGTCCAGGTCAACTGATTCAACAGACCGCAGACGGTGAGGAGATCTCACTTCCATCGAAGGTTGCCTATCGCACTGTGACTGCCGGAGATATCTTTGTTGCAGTGGGCGCCACTGGCGGTGGGTATGGTGATCCCCTGTCACGTGATCCGCAGCGGGTGCTTGATGATGTACGTGACGGATACTATTCGATTGCAACCGCCGAGCGGGAGTATGGGGTGATTATCTCAGAGTCACTGCAACTCGATGAAGCCGTAACCACAGCCTGTCGAGAGAAACGACGAGCGGCAGTACGCGAGTAGGCCGGGATACGCGAAGCGTTTCCGGCATGGGCCAATCAAGAAAAGAGGCGTTCATGCAAATACACTACCGCCGCTTACTCGATGATCTACGTACGTTGGCGAAGTTTGGCCAGGTGAGGACTGGCGTGCATCGGCTCTCATTCACTCCCGAAGACGGAGCAGCACGACACTGGTTGTTACAGCGGATGATCGAGGCTGGTCTCGACGCGCAGATTGATGGTATCGGCAATGTATACGGGCGAACCAAAGGGGTTAGCAAAGCTATCCTTATGGGATCACACACAGACTCAGTGCCGAAAGGTGGCTGGTTAGATGGGGCGATGGGTGTGTTGTACGGGTTGGAGATTGCACGGTCGCGTATTGAAGCTGGCGTGCAAAGCGATGTCGGTGTCGATGTCATTTCCTTTGCTGATGAAGAAGGGACCTATCGCGCGTTGGCAGGGAGTCTTTCCTTCTGCGGGCAGTTGTCTGATGCGGACATAGAGGCAGCGAAAAGTCAGCAAGGAACGACACTGCGTGAGGCACTGAGCGAATCCGGTTACGCAGGCCGTCCACGCGTGAAACTAGATCCGGGCCGGCATGTTGCGTATCTCGAAGGTCATATCGAGCAAGGACCGCGGCTTGAAATCGAAGGCAAAAAAATTGGTGTTGTCACAGGGATTGTGGGTATCCGACGTGTGCACGTCACGTGCACCGGACAAGCTGACCACGCTGGCACTACGCCGATGCATTTGCGTAAAGACGCTGGTGGTGCGTTGATCTCATATTGTCACGATCTCATGCAGCGGTTCGCGCAGGTTCGTAGTCCTGACAGCGTGTGGAACTTCGGACATATCGTCTTCGAACCCGGCGCTGGCAACGTTGTTCCGAATCTTGCACGAGTACTCATCGAATTTCGTGACGTATCGGAAGTGACGCTTGATCGTATGCAAGGTGAGATTATTGCTGCAGCCACACAAGCGAATGGTCGTGGTGGTGTTAGTGTACAGGCAAACGAACTGATTCGTATCTCACCGGCTGAGATGGATGAACGTGTGGCTACGATGATCGAAGCTGCCGCACTTAGTCGTGGAGCAGCGAGCCTACGTATGCCGAGCGGTGCTGGCCATGACGCGATGGTGTTAACTCGTCACGTACCGACGGCGATGCTGTTTATTCCCAGTATTGGCGGTCGCAGCCATGATATTACCGAAGACACCAACGAGGCGGATATTTGCCTGGGGATCGATGTGCTTGCCGATACTGTCCACGCACTAGCCGAAAGCAACGCAAAGCGTTCATGAAGTTTCTCACTTGCTACAGAACCAAGAAAAATAACTCTCTCATTTTACATTCTTCACCATCCATTGCCCGCTATGCCACTGTTTCTTTATCTCGACCGTCGTACGTTTGTTCATCGCCGTCACCCACTTGTGAAGGTGCTGGGGATGTTGCTGTTTTTTATTGCCGCGTTTGTCGTAGATCACCCGTTGTTCATTTTGCCGATTAGTCTCGGAATGTTCACGCTAATCTGGCTGACCGACTCAGTCACGAATCTTCGTCGCTTACGTATCCTATTCTTCTTTATTTTTACCTTTACGATCATTATCTGGAGCGTGTTTTATGGGCGCGGATCTCCACTTGCGATGTTTCCTGACGTACCAGTGACACGCGAAGGAATGATGTTCGGGCTTGGCACGGCGCTGAAGCTGAGTACGTTCCTCGCTACTGGCATCCTCTTTTTATCTACCACGCGTATTGAAGAGTTTGCCTACGCTTTTACTCTGCTCGGGCTTCCATATCGGATAGGTTTCACTATCACTTTGGCGTTTCGCTTGGTTCCGCTTTTTCTTGAAGCAGCCTTCACTGTCATTCAAGCACAGCGCTGTCGTGGGCTCGATATGAGTCGTGGTCCGTTGCTACAACGGTTGCGTCACTACGTTTTTGTGATGATTCCCGTCTTCATGGGGGCATTGCGACGAGCGGATCAAATGGCCGTTGCACTTGAGGTACGCGGCTTTAACTCCGGTCGGACGCGCACATCGTATCAGCGTGTCTTATGGAACGGCGGAGATACGTTGGCCCTATTTACCGTATTCAGTCTCGCCGTTCTCTATGTATATTTCTGGCGGCTTGGCTATGGGCGGATTCCCGTGCTGCCGTAGTGGTTGCAGACCGCCATGAGAGCCATTAAGATTACACGAACTTCCGTAGAAGTACGCTGGTAAAGGCAGGAGATATATGGACCGCGAGCGACGACGTGTTGTTATTACCGGGGTGGGGGTGGTCAGTCCGCTTGGCACTGGTGTCGAGAAAAATTGGCAAGCGTTGATGGAGGGCCGTTCTGGCGTTGGTCCGGTAACGCGCTTCGATGTCTCTGACTTTCCTACGCGCATTGCCGGTGAAGTCAAAGACTTTGCCCCTGAAGACTTCATCGAAAAGAAAGACGTAAAGAAGATGGACCCGTTCATCCAGTACGCTGTAGCTGCGGCCCAAATGGCGATGGATGAATCGCGTCTGCCGATTACACCAGAAAACGAAGACATGGTGGGGACCATCGTCGGCGTTGGTATCGGTGGGCTCACCAGCATTGAAGAGTACCATAAGCTCTTCTTGGAAACGCGCTTGAAAAAAGTCTCTCCCTTCTTCATTCCCAAGCTGATCGCTAACCTTGCACCTGGACAAATCTCTATTCGCTATGGCGCGAAAGGTATTAGCTACACACCGACAAGCGCGTGCTCTTCTGGAGCGCATGCGATTGGTGAAGCTTTCCGGTTGATTCGTTTAGGGGAGCAAGATGCGGTGATTGCTGGTGGTGCCGAGGCGGCGCTGACTCCGCTTGGGCTGGGTGGGTTCATTGCACTCAAAGCTGTGTCATCACGTAATGATGAACCTGAAAAGGCAAGTCGTCCATTTGATAAAAATCGTGATGGATTTGTCATGTCAGAAGGAGCGGGAGTCGTTATCCTTGAAGAGCTGAACATGGCGAAACGGCGTGGAGCAAAGATTTACGCTGAGGTGGTCGGTTACGGGGCCAACGCCGATGCTTATCACATGACCGCTCCCTCTCCTGAGGGCGAAGGGGCAGTCCGTTGTATGCGCATGGCCTTACGAAGCGGGGATCTCGACCCGTATGAAGTGGATTACATCAACGCGCACGGCACTTCGACACCGTACAACGACGCAACCGAGACGCAAGCGATCAAACGCGTCTTTGGTGAACATGCGGCGCGTATCGCAGTGAGTTCAACCAAATCGATGACTGGTCATTTGTTAGGCGCAGCTGGTGGGGTGGAAGCCGTATATTCTGTATTGGCAGTGGACCGCGGTATGCTTCCGCCGACCATTAACTATGAAGAACCAGACCCCGAATGTGATCTTGATTATGTCCCGAATACTGCTCGCAAAGCCTCGATTCGTGTTGCATTATCGAATTCGTTTGGCTTTGGTGGCACCAATGCCTGTTTAGCTTTTCGCAAGTGGACCGAATAACCGCACACTCCTGACGGTCCATTGCTCCGACATCACTGAACACAACAGAAAGGGCTTGCGCATGGGCGCACGTATCATTGGCACTGGTTCCGCTGTGCCGCCGACCCGTCTCACGAATGCGGACATGGAAAAACGCGTCGCCACCAGCAATGACTGGATCGTTTCGCGCACCGGCATTGAAGAACGACGGGCGATGAAACAGCGCGAAGATATTCTCGATTTGATGCACGAAGCGAGCGTACAGGCGTTGCAAGCCTCTGGATTAAAAGCCAGTGATTTACAAGCCATCGTGGTTGCCACAGTTTCTGGCGATTATTATTTCCCTTCAACTGGATGTTTGTTGCAGGCGCGCCTTGGTATCGACACCGTTCCAGCCTTTGATGTAAACGCGGCGTGCGCTGGATTTGTCTATGGAATGTCGGTTGTCCACAGCTATGCCAAGAGCGGTGAATATGGTCGCATGCTTTTGGTCGGGGCTGATGCGCTGAGCCAGATGGTGAATTGGGAAGATCGCTCTACCTGTGTGTTATTTGGCGACGGAGCAGGAGCAATCGTTCTGGATGTGCAGCCTGGTGATCGTGGACTGCTCAGTACAGTGATCGAATCCAGTGGATCACTATGGAATTTACTCTACGTTCGCTCTGGTCACCGTCAGGCGTTCGACCAAGAAGGGTCGCACCCCAAAGAGTGGGGTATTCAGATGAAAGGGCCGGAGTTGTTCAAGGTCGCGGTACGCTCATTATCTGATGTTGCGAGCAAGGCACTGGAGCGTGCAGGGCTGGGGGCGAGTGATATGCATCTCATGATTCCTCATCAAGCCAACCTGCGTATTATCAAAGCCGTGGCTGAGCGTATGGGGGTCGGGATGGATAAAGTTTATTGCAACGTGCAGCAGTTCGGCAACACGTCTGCAGCATCCATTCCTATCGCGCTTGATGAAGCCGTTCGTCAAGGCAAGATCCGTGACAATGACATCGTGGTTTTGAATGCCTGTGGTGGCGGATTGACGTGGGGAGCCTCGGTCGTGCGGTGGTAACCCGTGCCACCTACGGATTCTCTGTTGTCTCCCGCAGTTGCAGCCCTTGTACAGAAACGCTTGCTGTTTTTTGTTGGTAAGGGCGGGGTCGGTAAAACGACCGTCGCCGCAAGCGTGGCCTTGGCGTTCTCACGCTACGGAAAAAAGACCCTTCTTATCGAATTTGATGAGAATACTCGTGCAGCGCGATTGTTGGGCTTCCCTGCTCTCCATAACGAACATCGAGCACCACGCGAGTTCTCGCCTTCACTCTCTGTGCTTTCCACTGGCGGTGCAGTTGCGCTGGAAGAATACTTACAGTTGATCATTCCGGTGAAACCTCTCCTGCGGGCTATCGTCGAAAGTCGTGCGTATCAGTATTTTGTTGCAGCAGCTCCAGGACTGAAAGAATTGCTGACCATGGGAAAGGTTTGGTACGAAGAACGCAAGCGCGATCCTCATACCGAACAGCCGTTGTGGGATATGCTGCTGGTCGATTTACCAGCGACTGGCCACAGCCTCCAGTATCTGCACATGCCACACGCAGCCCACGAAGCATTCGGTGGAATTGTCGGTTACGAATCTGATCGTATCTTATCATTACTCCGAGACAGAGAAAAAACCGCGATCAATTTTGTCACAACGGCAGATGAGCTGGCCGTGAGTGAGACGCAAGATGCGTATCAGCAAGTCGCGCAAGAACTTCGCTTGCCAATTGGCGCGTTATTCATTAACCGCCTCCACCAAGCTCCACTACGTGCTCAAGCCATTGCAGCTCTGAGAGCACAGCTCTCAGTCTCACAGGCTGAGCAGTCCCTGGTGGAACAATTGCTTAAGTGTGGTCAGGAAGAGGCAGCATTAACTGAAGCGCAACAACTACGGTTACAACCTCTCAACGACCTGCCACTGCCGGTGCTTCATCTTCCGCTCGTGCCAGCCGCAAAGTTTGAGGTCACTTCTGTCGAGCAGCTTTCTTTCTCGGTGATTCCATCATCGGTGGGGAAGACCACCTCTACCACCAACAAAAGAAAAAAACCCAAGTCAGTGACACCCCAGCATTCATGAAAGAAAAATCGCGGCCAACGGACCTCTCCTCTGTGATCGCAGATCATCGTGTGGTGGTTTGTGTTGGCAGTGGCGGCGTAGGCAAAACGACCACTGCCGCCTCACTTGCGTTATGGGGAGCGCTTTCTGGACGCCAAACTGCAGTCGTGACGATCGATCCAGCGAAGCGGTTGGCCGATTGCTTTGGCATTGATCCGACTAATGCACAAGGGAAACCGGTTCCGTCCGAGACGTTTCGAGCGTACGGGTTGAACCCGAGTGGAACGCTTACCGCTTTACTCATTGATCAACCGAGTGCATGGGATGCCGCCATTGCTCGTTATGCACCAACGATCGAGATTCGTGAGCGCATCCTCGCCAATCGTTTTTATCAAGGCTTATCTCGCACCTTTGCGGGATCACATGAATATATTGCCCTCGATACCCTCGCATCGCTCGTCCAACAGGGAACATATGACCTCATTGTGGTCGACACCCCCCCGGCTCGCCAGGCCCTCGATTTTCTTGAAGCACCGCAACGATTGCAGCGATTTCTTGATAGTCGGGCGCGTAAATGGTTTGTGCGTCCGGCTGGTGGGTGGAGCATCTTCTCGGCAATGAATAAAACCACAGCCTTTCTGTTGCGCAAAATCGAGGAAGCGACCGGAATTTCCGCCTTAGCCGAAATCTCTGATTTCTTTACCACGATGCAAGGGATGTTCGATGATTTCGGCGAACGTTTTCAGCGAGTCAGTGCTTTGCTGGCAAGCGAGGAAACGGCTTTTGTCCTTGTTTCTACACTGGAGGAAGAAGTCCTCACTGAAGCAACACAATTTCTCACTGACCTTGATCGCCTCACCATTGCCCTGAAAGCAGTGATCTTCAACCGTACGCACGCAGACGTGGATGCGCGGATTGCTGAAGAGCAGATAGGAAGCGCATTGGTTGAGCAACTGTCTCGTGCTGTCACGTCTACTGCCACTGACACGCAGGCACAAGAATGGCTAGTCAAAAACTTTCTTGCGCATCAAACCCTTGCGCAGGGAGAAACAATTCGCTTCACCCAGTTCGCCGAGCAGTTGTCGTCAACCACACCACTTATTCGCGTTCCAGTGTTCCCTGAGTTTCCGGGGGATTTTCGTGGCCTGATCAATTTGGCTTCCCATCTTTTTCCGACGACAGCACCCCCAAAGCCACGGCGAAAGCACAAAGACAAATAAAAAGAGGTACATTCGCTGTACCTCTGCAAACTTCGCCAATGCCTGGTCAATCGCCAATACGCCTAATTTTTACTACCCAAGAAGCGCCGACCGCACGAGCTCGGTATCAAGGTATTCCTGCATCGCTTGAATCTTGCCGTTGGTGATCCGCCAGACACGACAATAGGTATTGTTGTAATCTTTGCCGTCTTTCGTCCGTGCAACTCCACGGGATTGTTCAGCGACGAAATCTCCCTCGGCAATCAGATTCTCGATCGTCACCTTGATTGTGCCGTTGCCCTCGAGTCGCGCGCCAAGGGCATTGCGCAACCCCTTCAACACCTTCTGCTTTCCCTGAATCGGGGGAATGGCCGCACCCATAACACTTAAGGTGATATTCTCGTCGGCGTCGGTCATGAATCCTTCTAAGTCCCCTCGGCTGATCGCGGCGATTGCGCGTCGCACCACTTCTTTGTTCTGGTCACGTACTTGTTCGGGCGTCATGTCCCCTCCTTTATAAGGCACCGGACCGCATCTTTGGACGGCGGTTGCTAATATTTGCGCGGCTCTCCACCGTTCACTTTGACGCGAATCGGCTGACCGAGGCTAATTTGCCCTTTGTCGATGCGGAGAGAAAACCCGCAGGTGGGATTATTACACGCCCAGGTTTTGAAAGGAATATCGTTTCCTTGTGGCCCGTAGTCAGATAATGGGAGGAGGACTCCTTTATGGCAACTTTGGCAGTGTGGCCATTCTCTTGCTGACATGGGGGTCTCCTTTTGCCTCTGTAGGTGCAGTCTTGTGAAGCTCTATTATTATTACTCTTCTAAGGCTGAACGCGACACATGAAGGCCTGGATCTTTCATCACCGGGGCTCCGCCTTGATTCGGATCAAGAAAGGCAAGAACCCGCTCTCCGGAATTTTTGTTCATCCATCGTCGCAGGCGCTGTTCAAGAAACAAATGCAAATGATGCGCTTTGCGTAATTGCTCCACCACTTCCTCAGCACTTCTCCCCGCAAGTGGTTGGGAATCAATGATTTTCTTTCGCCTCCGCTTTCTTGCAACCGCCCGCGTTGGCTGTCGTGCCGGCACTGGATGATAGGTCCCGTCCTCCTTGCGGTACGCAAGCCATATCGAGGAAGTGCTCTCACGCACGATGCGTAAAGTTTGGGATTCATTCTCCCAGTATTGCTGTTGTCGATCACTTCCGTAATACAGCGTTTCAGAAGGGAGCGAAGTGCGGCCCATATTTTCTCCGTTGGTTCACAAGAACCAACACGCAACCTTTCACCTAGTATAAAGCGAAAGATTTACGAAAAGAAAGACAGGATAGGGCAGAAGGGAAAATTTTCTACAAATTTCTGCAGCGTAGACCCAACGGGCGTCGAGCCAGGAAGAGGAAAAATCACGCACTGGCAATGCGCAGATGCTGCGCTTGTGTACGATACGGTTCCGGCAACTGAGGGCGTGGTGCTTGTCCCCACAATCCTTCAATATTGTAGAATTGGCGGGCTGTTTCATAAAAGACATGGGCAATGACATCTCCGCAGTCAATGAGGACCCACTGACCGTGGGTAAACCCTTCAATTGCAAGTGGCTTGGTCTTAGCTTTGGCCAGCACTTCTTCTATCGCGCGACAGATGGCCTGGACTTGGATGTCCGACCGTCCCGTACACACAACAAAATACTCAGCAATCGTCGTAGACTCTCCGACTTCAAGGATTACGAGATCGTAGGCTTTCTTGTCGAGTGCCGCTTGTGCACACAAGAGAGCTTTTTCCCAGCTCTCAGGATTTCTCAATGCTCTGACTCCTCTTGTTTATAAAGGTCGTGCTCACTGATGTAGGTATGCACAGCCGCAGGAACAAGGTAACGAAGGGATTTGCCTTGTAACGCAAGCTGACGGACCTGTGAGGCAGAAATGCTTAGTCCCTGAATCTCGTAAAAAGCGAGGCAACAACCAGAAGCGTGACAATACATCTTCGTGGCGGGATCGTACCAAAGCATTGTTTGCAGAGCAACAGGAAGAATCTGATCAATTGGCGGTACCGACACCCCAGGACGAGAGGTCACAATCATATTACATAGGGCAGGAATGAGCGGATACTCTTTCCAGGTATGAATTTCGCGAAAGGCATCAAAACCTAAGATAAAGAACAACGAAGAGGAGGGTAGATCCATGCGAAACCGACGGATCGTATCAATCGAGTATGATGGCCCTGAGCGTTCAAGTTCGCTTGCCGAAGGAAAAAAGTATGGGTTATCGGCAATGGCAAGCTCTACCATTTTGAAACGATGAACGGCAGAGACGAGCCCGTGGCTACTTTTATGTGGTGGCTGAGCGGCAGGCACGAAATAGATACGGTCAAGCGCGAAGGCTTCACGGATCTCTTCGGCGCTACGCAGATGACCGAGATGGATCGGATTAAACGTCCCACCAAGAATGCCAACTCTTAGGGTGCGATTCTCCGATACGGGTTTCACAGCATTGAGATCTGCCAAATCCCTGTTCCCCATTTTGTCACTTGGCCAGTCTCCTTCTGACTTGCTGAATTCTCTATTCCCGTATCTGTCCGTTACCTTGAATGACATATTTATAGGTTGTAAGTTCGCGTACGCCCATCGGGCCGCGGGCATGCAAGCGGTTAGTTGAGATGCCGACTTCTGCGCCAAAGCCGAATTCATAACCATCAGTGAAACGCGTCGAAGCATTGGCGTAGACAGTTGCAGAATCGACTTCAGCCAAGAACCGGCGAACATGCGAGTAATTCTCACTGACAATCGCGTCGGCGAGTCCAGAGCCATTGTGGTGAATAAAATCTAACGCTTCATCGAGAGAATCAACGATTTTGACGGCAAGAATTAAGTCGAGATACTCTGTCCGCCAGTCGTGGTCGGTTGCAGCTTTGACTTGAGGGGTAAGCTGTTGTGTCCGCTCACACCCTCGCACTTCAACCCCAGCTTTTTCCAGATCAGCAATGAAGCCGGGGAGAAACTGTGGCGCTATGGATTTATGTACGAGCAGATTTTCCATAGCGTTGCACACCCACGGACGTTGCACTTTTGCGTTCATACAAATCGTTGCCGCTTTAGCAAGGTCAGCGTCTACATCAACATATGTGTGACAAATACCAGAAAAGTGTTGGATGACCGGAACCGCCGAACGTTCAGTGACAGCACGAATAAGTTCTTCTCCGCCCCGGGGAATAATCACATCGACGAATTGCTCCTGCCGGAGCAGCGCGGCAACAGCTTGGCGATCAGTTGACCGGATCAACTGGATCGATACTTCTGGTAGCCCTGCGCTGACTGCCGCGGACGTGAGAATATCAGTGATCGCACCATTCGTGCGGAAGGCTTCGGATCCACCTTTGAGGATGACGGCATTGCCAGCTTTCAGAGCGAGTCCTGCAGCATCGGCGGTAACATTGGGACGTGATTCATAGATAACCCCTACCACGCCAAGGGGAATACGCACCTGGCCAATCTCTAGCCCATTTGGCCGTCGCCACTGGCTGATCGTTTCTCCCACAGGGTCTGGGATGTCAGCGATGAGTTCGAGTCCTTTAGCCATCGCATCTATACGCGCTTCTGTCAGTGTAAGACGGTCAAGCATGGCAGACGACAAACCATTCTTTCGCCCGGTTTCAACATCTTGGAGATTCGCTGCCAACAAGGGACCGCTGTTCTGACGCAACTGCGTAGCTGCAGCACGAAGCGCTTGATTCTTGACGGGGGTTGGCGTGCGGGCAACAACCCGAGCAGCTTTCTTGGCGGCTTGGCAGAGGGAAACGACCATCTGTTCAATGTCCATAGCGATTTCCTTTTCAGACGGCATGAGATTATCGCCTTGGAAATGTCACCCTGAACGAGGTGAAGGGTCTCTCAGAGAGATTCCTCGCTTCACTCAGAATGACAGTACCGAACGATACATCGTAAAGTGCACAAAGGTCATATCTTCCTGTTTACAGAAGAGCGAGATCATCGCGGTGAATGACTTCGTCACTCACTTTATAACCAAGAATCTGCTCAATCTGGCTGGTCTTGGTCCCTTTTATCCGTGCCAGGGCATCAGAACTGTAGTTGACCAACCCACGCGCAAATGCGCGGCCGAGATCAT
This sequence comes from Deltaproteobacteria bacterium, assembly GCA_016874775.1. Classification (NCBI taxonomy): domain Bacteria; kingdom Pseudomonadati; phylum Myxococcota; class Myxococcia; species Deltaproteobacteria bacterium. The sequence goes on along the minus strand of VGTJ01000012.1, from coordinate 10,548 downwards.
CAAAACAGGTCACGCACTCTCCCTCACTAAATGTGCCTCTGACCTCACGGACACCAGGGGACAAGAGACTCCGCCCTCGTTCACGAATGGCAGTACACGCCCCAGGATCAACAATCAAATCGCCCGCTGGTTTGAGGATATAGGCAATCCAGTGTTTACGACTCGTTAAGCGATCGGCTTCTGGCAGAAACAGCGTGCCCGTCTCCTTCGTCACATCAAAGACCGCGGCAAGTGTGTGTGTTTGCCGACCATCGGCCACGATCGTGGGGATACCAGAGACTGCAGCTTTCTGCGCTGCCTGTAATTTGGACAGCATTCCGCCCCGACCGAGCGCCCCTACCCCACCAGCTTGGGCAAACACGTCGTTATCGACTTTCTCAATCAGGGAGACTAACTGTGCATCAGCGTGGGCTCGCGGGTCTTTATTGTAGAGTCCAGCAACGTCGCTGAGAATGACTAGCAGATCAGCTTCCACGAGGACAGCCACCAGAGCTGAGAGATTATCGTTATCACCGAACTGAATCTCTTCTACTGCAACAGTATCATTCTCGTTAACGATCGGCAGAACTTTTGCCTCAAGCAGAGTTAACATCGTGTGTTTTGCATTCAGGTAGCGTCTCCTGTTCGCCAGATCGTCATGCGTCAATAGAATCTGCGCGACATGCACCTCGTGTTGAGAAAAATATCGTTCATACAGAGCCATCAAGGCAATTTGGCCCACGGCAGCGGCGGCTTGTTTGCCAGGAATGGTCTTGGGGCGAGTCTTCATGCCTAACCGACTCATGCCCGAGGCCACTGCACCGGAAGTGACAAGAATGACCTCGTTGCCTCGGTGACGCAGATCGGCGAGGTCGTGAACCAGGCGAATAACACTTTCTTGTTGAATGCCATCGGCAGTCGAGAGCACACTGCTTCCGACTTTGATCACGACACGACGCGCACGATGAAGAATCCGCATTTTATGCGCATGCTGGAGCATGACTATTCCCACGGTATTGGTTCAAAACGCGGTGTCGGCGGCACTGCAGATTGAGGAGCAGCCTGCACCCGCTGCAACTCCAGTTCTTGCACAATGCGATCAAGCAACGGCTTCAGCCCTTCTCTGGTAGCAGCCGATATCGCGAATGCGTCTACGCCACGTCGCGCAAAGGCCTCTAGGACCTCGGGAAAACGTTCGCGCGTCGTTGGCAGATCGATTTTGGTGATCACCAAAATCTGCTTGCGTCCCCCGAGTTCATCGCCAAAGCACGTTAATTCATGGTTGATGACATCATAATCGTGCAAGGGATCGCGCTCCGGGTCTGAGATATCGAGTAAATGGACAAGCAGTGAGGTACGGGAAAGATGACGCAGGAAACGAATACCCAATCCATGTCCTTCGTGTGCACCTTCGATCAGACCAGGAACATCGGCCATGACGAAGGATTTTTCTTCACTGTAACGAACCACCCCTAAGTTCGGAGTAAGAGTAGTAAAGGGATAATCTGCGATCCGCGGGCGGGCGGCAGAAACTGTGGAAATAAGGGTGGATTTTCCCGCATTGGGAAATCCAACTAGCCCCACATCAGCAAGCAGCCGCAACTCAAGCACAATCGTTCGTTCTTCCCCTGGTATTCCTGGTTGGGCGAAGCGTGGAGCTCGGTTCGTTGAAGTGGCAAAAAAGGCATTACCCTTCCCCCCTTTTCCCCCTTTCGCGACAATCACCTCAACTCCAGGGGTATTGAGATCGGCAAGGAGTTCTCCAGAGGTTTCGTCCTTCACAAGCGTCCCTTGTGGTACACGAATGACGAGGGGCGCTCCATTCTTGCCATGCTGGTCTTTGCCGCGACCATTTTCACCTGCGTCTGCCCGCAGATGCTTATGAGCAGTGAGGTCAACCAGAGTGCTCAATTGTGGGTCGACACGAAAGATCACGCTGCCACCGTCCCCACCGTTTCCTCCAGCCGGACCACCCTTTGGGCGATATTTTTCGCGCAAGAACGCAACGCAGCCGCGTCCACCATCACCGGCTTTTACATGGAGCCGTATTTCATCAACAAAGTGCATAACAACAGAAAGAGCCCCAAGCGGGGCTCTCATAAGGAAGACTCATTTAAGGGAGACCAGGGCCTCTGGTCTCCCCTGAGGGTGTACGTTATTGAACTGCGGCTGGTGCAGCGGCTGACTGCGGATAAACACTTACGCGTTTGCGATCTTTACCAACACGTTCATACTGAACGACACCTTCAATCTTCGAGAAGATGGTAAAATCGCGCCCCATACCGACATTCAATCCAGGATGGATACGGGTCCCAAGCTGGCGCACGATGATGTTCCCAGCCCGGGCAACCTGACCAGCATACAACTTAATACCACGGCGTTGGCCTGGACTATCTCGACCGTTCCTGGTCGACCCTTGTCCTTTTTTATGAGCCATGGCTTATCCTCCCATATTAATAGATTTAATTTGCACCGCAGTGAAATGTTGTCGATGTCCACGTTGGCGACTGTAATTCTTCCGTCGTTTTTTCTTGAACACGAGAATCTTTTTTTCCTTCCCATGTTCAACGATACGAGCAGAGACAGTCACTCCAGAGACAAGCGGAGTGCCCACTTGTACAGCCCCTTCAGATGAAGTCAGCAACACTTCAGAAAAGGTAATATCGCCACCTTTTTCTCCAGGGAGCGATTCTACTCGCAGTAACTCTCCTGGAGTCACGCGATATTGTTTCCCACCTGTGCGAATAACAGCATACGGCATGAGTCTCACCTATGTGAGCCGCTGGTTTCTGTCAACGACCCGACGAAATTTGAATTGAGAACAATACGTTTAACGGTTTTCGGCTGCAAGTGCCTGGCGGATATAATCAGGGATAGGAATCGGTCGGCCATCGTTTCCGACAAACACGACCGTAATTTTCCCACTTATACAGTTTCGCTTCTCTTTGAAAACTTCAATAACGAACGAAATCGATGTCGTGCCCATCCGTTCCGGTTCGATATGAACAGCAAGTTCATCATCGACCGAGATCATCTCATGAAAAGTTGCTTTAACTTCCTTTCGCGGTAAACCAAACTCTCTCTCATGTTCTCGGAACGGTATCCCGGCACGACGGAACAACTCCCACTCAGCTATTTCAAAATAGCGGAAAGCCGCAGTATAGTGAATGCGGCCCGAAGCATCGGTATCGACCCAGCGGACGCGTATTTTCTCGACGTGTTTCAGCACGATCTATCACTCAGGTAGAGGAAAATACCGCGTCTCCAGATCACCAGATCACTTGATGCGCCGAGCTTAACGTTGAATACGTTGCCGGGACGACGCTTGTTTCGGCCCATTCTCTTGGCGACCACTTGCCGCAGTCGCCGATGTTTCATGCTGTTGCAGAATCACGAGCGAGGAAAGTCCCTTGCCACTGATATCGAGAGTAGCAAGCTTCTCTAAGAAAGACTGCTTCTTGGCCTCAACAACGGGGTCCACAGGGGCAGGTTGCTCTTCTCGTGCCGCAACATCGACATCTTCTGCGCGTTCAGAAAATGGGTTGACAAAGACTCCCTCTTTCAACAGCTCGAAATGCAGATGAGGGCCGGTCGCAAGACCAGTCGAACCAACATAACCAAGAACACGCCCTTGCTCGACTTCTGATCCTTCCTCTATACCTGCGGCAAAACTTTGGAGGTGTGCGTACGCTGTTTCGTAAGGTCCGGGGTGATCAACTGTAACCAGATTCCCGTATCCAGACTTGCGTCCAACGAAAGTGATTTTTCCCTTAGCTACAGAATAAACAGGTGTCCCATATGGGGCAGAAAAATCAATCCCGTTGTGACGGCGAGCGCGGTGCAAGATAGGGTGAACACGGGACTCAGAGAACGATGAAGATATACGTGAGAACTCCAAGGGAAAACGAAGAAATTTCTGTCCTTCGCTTTCTATCTCAAGGCCTTGTCCACGATATTTTTCTTCAAAGCGCTTTCTCCGTAGCACCTCTCGCTCTTCTGAAATCGAAAATGCAGTGAACGTCTGTCCGCCATTCAATAACTCAGCGGCAAGGACAGTTTTGTATTCGACGATCTTTCGCCCGCGTTGAACAGCTTCGACCAGAATCTTAAAGGAGTCCCCTGTCCGCAAATCAGAAAGATCGACATCCCATTCCAGGTTGACGACATTCTTCACCAACTGTTCTGGCAATCCGGTTTTCTTGAGAGACTTGGACAGTCCTTTTTCCACACGCCCACCTAAGACAATCCAAACAGGTTGGAGCGGCGGCTGGATCCGTGAGGCTGAGATCTGTTTTGCATTTTTTCGTTCAAGAATGAGTTGTAATTCTTCTTCTGGAGCTAGACTGACCATTCTCAGTCCAGGACTGTCTATATCTTGGGAAAAGGACAACTCCAATACTTGTCCGGGTTTGAGCCTCTGAAACTCAGAAAGCTTCCGAGCTGCGGTCGTCCACTGGCTCATTTCTTTTCTTGGAACTTTCACCTCTTTCAGTATTTTTTCCAGAGTCTGATTACGTTTGACGTGGTACGACAGATGTTCAGGGTAGGAGACAACTGACTCCTCCTTAGGAGGCGTCAGTTTTGGTATGGGAAGAGGAACCGGGGTGATAGCTGCAGTGAGAATTGGAGCCGAACTTTTTGGTGTCGCGTTCGCTAGCTCCCGCTTCACATCTTCAGGGCTACGAAGTGCTACTCCAACCAGCCCTTTTTCGTCTTTCTGCTTACTTTGCTTGCTCGGCTTTGTGGAAGGAAGCGAAAACCCACGAAAGCCGTTCTTGGCAACCTGCCATTTGATGGTCGCAAAATTCTGTTCGCTGAGAGGAGCTGGATTTTTCCCGCTTGTATCTTGTGACGCTACAATCTTCTGCGACTCTGGTAGCGGCTGCAAAAGCAGCTTCGCGTCAATTTCGGTCTCGACTGTAATCCACCGTTCTCCAGTTGAGGATTCACTCTGGAGGCTATGACTTTGGGTCGCGGAAACAAGAGCTGGAGACTCGTGACCGGTAGCTTTACCAGACTCTTCATTCTTGAAGGTCTTTGCCACTGTTGGAGAGCCATTCCCTGGCCGGTTAGCAAGGGATGACGGACTTCCTTCAGCATTACGCACCTCAATAAGGCGCTGCTTCAACTGTTGCGTGATCTTCTTTTTTTCTACCGTTGGGTCAACTGCGGAATTCGCGGTACGAACAACCAGGCTCAAAAGGAACAGTGTCAGAATAGGTGCAAAGATAAGAAGTTGGATATGGCCAGACTGCTGAGCCAGAAGGGTGCGTATCCTCGCTTGGACAACATACCTCATACCTCACCCCCGGATGCAGAAATTTTCTTTTGGTCACCACAACCCCACCCCTGGACTTCTCTCCTGGAAAGAAGAATGCCCTACCCTGCCAGCTATGGCACAAAATGTCAAGTGAAATCCGACCTACCTCCCAGGTCCTCACCCTGGAGCGGTTGAGTTGCAAGCATAGCAGTGGTAGTAGTGCACCCAGTGAAAAAAATTTTTATTCTCTGCGTACTTGGCCTTATTTTGGCCAGTGGAATCACCGTCTGGTATGCGCATAATTTTCTGATCACGCCCGGGCCACCACTCCAGCAACCTGTCGTCGTTCTTGTACCGAAGGGCATCTCACTCCGTGCGATTTCCCAGGAACTAGTTGAAAAGGGGTTAGTCACCAATAGCACCTTGTTCTCCTGGTGGGCACGGTGGACTGGAGCTGATCGTAAAATCAAAACTGGCGAGTATGAGTTCACCGAAGCTCTCTCACCGATAGAGCTCTTAGAGCGCCTGCAGATAGGGCAAGGCCTCGGGGTAGTTGTTACGATCCCAGAGGGATACACGTTTAGACAGATTGTGACAGCACTAAGTGAGAAAGGGCTCGCGGCAGAAGAAAGTTTCTTCTGCCTCAACTCCGACCCTGTATTCTTGGAGACATGGGGGCTCCCACCACACGGGATGGAAGGGTACCTGTTCCCTGATACCTATTACTTCTCTCGCTTTGCCTCAGCCGAGGAGATTCTCGAAATCATTATTAAACGCTTCTATAGCGTCGTCCAGCCGGATATGTATCGGCGGGCAGATAGCTTGAATTTCTCACTCCATCAGGTTGTGACATTAGCCTCACTGGTTGAGAAAGAAACCGGATTCCCTCCAGAACGGCCCTTAGTTTCTGCTGTGTTGCATAATCGCTTACGTAAGGGGATTCTGCTCCAATGCGATCCCACGGTGACCTACGGGATAGAAGACTTTGATGGCAACCTGACACGCCAACATCTGCGCACGTTCACCCCTTACAATACCTACGTCATCCGCGGCTTGCCTCCAGGACCAATTGCAAACCCAGGCCTCAAGTCTCTCCAGGCTGCTTTGCACCCTGCCGATGAAGACTACCTCTACTTTGTGGCAAAGGGTGACGGCTCGCACCAGTTTTCTTCAGACCTGACTTCCCATAACCGTGCAGTCCAACGGTATCAAAAAAGGCAGCGTTCGTGACTGAGTCTCCAGATCAACTGCTTACGCAAACCAGGCAACGGCTGGTTCGGCAGCGACAGATCAACGGCTTGGGAGTGATGCTCCCGATCGCGATCGCCCTTGTCTGGTGCTGTGGGATACTCGTTGACCTTCTCGCACTTCCACGGTTACTTATCCTCGGTCCTCTCGTCATGCTTGGTACCTGGCTCGCGCTCCTCGCTCGACACACAAAGCGGTCGGTGGAACAAGACCTTGCCGCAACCCTCATCGACGAAAAGACCGATAGCAAAGACCGATTTCTCACTTTTTCCACGGCGTCATCGACACAAACCAGCTCCCCGCTATTCCCCATTCTTCAAGGCCAAGTAGCACAGAAAGCGGCTGCGTTTCATCCGGACCGTGATGTGCCATTTCAGCTCGATCGACGCGTGCTTGTTTCTTGGGTTGGATCTACGCTGTGTACTCTTGCTTTGATCGTCCTTTCCTCACTTTTTACCCCAACAGGAGATATTGAAGCGTCGATTCCGACCTCTCTGCCTTCTATTACCGAACAAGAAATTCAGAAGCTTGAAGAAGCAGCTCGTCGATTGACACGGCAAGGAGCACCGCCACAGGAACAAGCTGCAGGCCAACAACTGCGTTCTCTGGCAGAGAAACTCAAAGACCCAACGCTATCCCAAGAGGAAAAGCAGCAGCTGATTGAAGAGACACAGAAGAAAATTCAGCTCTCCATGCCGCAGATACTGCCTTTTGATCTCAAAATTTTTGCCAATGACAGCAAAAATGACTCAGGAGACGGGAACCAGAGCGAAAAACAGAAACAGGACGGCAAATCATCAGGAAAATCGAATGATCCGAGCGAACAGGGAAAAGGCACCTCATCCTCGGGGAGCGGAGAGCAACAACAGCAGCAACCGGGAACACAAGAGACGAAACAATCTGACAACAAGAACCAGCCACAGCCGAAAGAGAGTGGCGGGGGAATAAAATTTAATCAACCTCAACAGCAGAGTGGAGAAAAGAAAGAGGATAGAGGACAAGGACCAGGTGAGCAGCAACAGTCAGCGCAAAATCAGGCGCCCAATAGCAACACGCCAGGAAGTGACCCCAATCGGCCTGGTGGACAGGACCAGTCGAATCAAGATCAGGAAAAGAAAGGCGAAACTCCGAATCCGCAGCAATCAGGACAAGGGGAAGGTGGGAAAGGTCCAACGAGTGGTGGACGCGGTGAGCGTTTCTCTCAACCTGGCGAGCAACCGGGAGGCTTTCTGACCAAAGATGCACGCTTTGTGAAGGTTCGGATACCGACAGGTAATGAACCGCAAGGAAAAGGGGATACGCTTACAGACAACGACGACGCTGCCCAACCTAAGACACCGTACAGCAATGCTCCGCTAAAGGACGCACCAGCTAGTGAAATTCAACCAAAACAACCCATACCATTAGAGTACCGTACAATTCTCAAGTGACATATGCCAACACCAGAAGAACGAGTGAAAGAATTCCGACGGTTCTTTACCGCCATTGAAGAAGAAGTCGGACGAGTGATCGTCGGCCAGCGTGCGGCAGTCAGGAAAGTGCTCACCGCCTTTTTCGCGAGTGGTCATGTGTTGATCGAGGGGGTTCCTGGCCTCGGTAAGACCCTCATGGTCAAATCGCTGAGCCAGGCACTCGGACTGACATTCAAGCGCATCCAGTTCACTCCAGACTTGATGCCATCCGACATTGTTGGCACTCAACTACTAGCCGACAGTGCAGGGGCACGCCATTTTGAGTTTAAGCGCGGTCCGATCTTCGCCAACATTGTCTTAGCTGATGAGGTAAACCGGGCGACACCCAAAACGCAATCCGCCCTGTTAGAAGCAATGGAAGAACAACAAGTGACCGTTTTTGGAGAAACGCATGCACTTGATTCACCGTTCTTCGTCTTGGCCACACAAAACCCGATTGAAATTGAAGGGACGTATCCACTGCCAGAAGCGCAGCTCGACCGCTTTTTGTTTAAATTAATTATCCAACCACCAAACTCAGTTGAATTAACCGAGATTCTCGCACGTACGACCGCTGGGTCACGCTATCAAATCCGTCAAGTCCTGCCGTCTGACCGCGCCCACCTGCTGGTGGAAGAGCTGAAACTGCTCGTGCGCGAAGTGTTACTGGCTCCCCCATTGGGCATGTATATCGCCCGTCTTATTGCTGCAGCAACTCCTGGCACAGAGCAGGGCAGCATTCCCGAAGTCACACAGTATCTTCGCTTCGGGCCAGGACCACGAGGGGCTCAAGCGCTCGTCCTTGGTGCAAAAGTTAACGCCTTGCTCGACAACCGCGTGAACGTCAGTTTTGAGGATATCGCTGACGTCACCCTACCAGCCCTACGTCACCGTTGTCTCCTCAACTTCCAGGCCGAAGCAGAAAATGTGACGGCAGATCAAATTATTGACCTCCTCTTGAAAAGAATCCCTAAGAAATAGGGTAAATCTCGCCCCATACAAGCCGATACCCACAAAGACTGCATAAGCGCTGTCACTGTGGAGCGTGCCGAGGACCAATGAGGGGGTACTCAGCGTATCACGCTGGCATTCGGCAACTACGAAGATCACTGCGGTCTTTCCCTAGAGGGTCTGAGTTGTTAAGGGAAGCCCCAGGCATCCAGAGCTCCCAAAGCGTGGAAAGAAGGACATAGACATGCCAGCCGCAAAGTCAGCAAAGGCTCGACGGAACGAGGGATCTTCCTCGTCGACTACAAGCAGCAGTCGTATCGTCAGTGTACGACGCTTTATTGCCACCCTGGCGTTGCCCATTGCCGGATTGAATTATTTGCTGCTTGTCGGAAGTAATTTCAGTCTCCCGCTGATTTTCCTCTTTCTCATAGCAGCCGCAATTGTCGGGTTTCTTCTCGCTGCCGGAGAAGGTCAGACTGTCGAAGAACAGTCGAAAAAAGACGAAGACCTCCTACCAGCACTCTTTGCCTCGTCACCCGACGCACTTTTTCTTCTTGAGCCCCTCAGTGGTGAGATTGTCGACGCGAATTCCCGCGCGCTCGAACTATTTGAAGCGGCAAGCAAAGACGAACTGGTGGGAGTGGAATTTAGCAGCCTACAACGAGTTCGCTTGACAGACGAAAAGGCGCTGGAAGTCCTCACGAGTACCAACAAGCAAGGACGATGGGCGAAGGAGGCGACATACACAACTCGGCGCGGCAAAGAACTGTGGGGCGAATTAGTGATCAAAGAATTCCGTCGTGCCCAGCAGCCGTTTCTGTTGGCACGCGTGATCGATATTACCGAGCACAAGCGGCGAGAAGAAAAAGCTGCGCAAGACAAAGAAACAGTGGAGACGGCCAATGCTGCCAAAGCGGAGTTCCTGGCGGATCTCAGCCAACGCCTCCTGCTGTCAGTTGGTGGGACATTACAAACGACAGGCTTGTTACGCGATACCCAACTGACTCCTGAACAGAAACAATATACAGAACTTGGCCGCCAAGCAGCAGACGCGCTGTTAACAACAGTCAATGACATTCTCGACTTCGGCAACTTCGAGTCAGGCAAGCTCTCACTTGAACCCATTGCGTTTGATCTGCGCACAACAATCGAGGAATCGATTGGGCGCTTTACCAAGCACGCTGAAAATATCGGCGTCGAATTGACATGCCTCATGTCACATGATGTGCCAACCCCATTATGGGGAGACCCTGGACGATTGCGGCAGGTGTTTACCAATATCATTGAAAATGCGCTCGCGAGTCCCTCCCCTGGCAGCGTGACCATCCGTGGCATGATGACGCACCGTGCACCAACGTGTGTCACTTTTCGTTTCTCCGTCACTGCCCCTGGGTTTGAACTCTCGCAACTCGCCCCGCTATTTCCGCTCTCTGCACCAAACACAACGTTGACTCGGATCCAACGCAGCCAGTGGCTGGGGTTAGCGGTGAGTAAGAACCTGGTGAAGTTAGGCGGTGGCAGGAAACAACTTACCGCAATAGTGATTGACCGGAGTGGAGAGCCTCTGCACAAGAGCAGGGATGAGAGACGAGACCATTGTGTGCTGGCTTCGGTCTAAGTATCGAAGTCTGGTCGAAGAGCTGGATGAACGCGGGCGAC